>CAYJBP010000079.1:0-11828 GCA_964368605.1 uncultured Peptococcaceae bacterium
TTAATTGTTAAAACCATTGGCCAGCAAATCGGCCTGGAAATTTTGGTAACCGTGGGCTCTTTAGCCATGGAGTTGATGGGGGCGGCCATTGCGGTGGCCGTGGCTTCGGTTTTAAATGCGCCACCTTTGGTGCTGTTTAGCTCGGTAATTTGCGGTATGGCCGGGGCTAGTTTAGGCGGGCCGGCCGGGGCTTTTGTGGCCACTATTTTTGGCGTGGAATTTGGTAAGCTAATTTCCAAACAAACCAAATTGGATATTATGATAACCCCAATGGTAACTTTTGGGGTCGGTTATGCGGCAGCAATGTTTATCGGCGTACCGATTGGCAGCTTTATGCTGTGGTTGGGCGAGATTATTATGTGGGCTACCGAATTGCAGCCCTTATTGATGGGCATTGTCGTGGCTACCTTAATGGGTTTGGCTTTAACCGCACCGATATCCTCGGCTGCCTTAGCAATTATGCTCGATTTATCGGGCTTGGCGGCAGGAGCTGCCACCGCAGGCTGTGCCGCCCAAATGATTGGCTTTGCGGCACTTAGTTATCGCGAAAACGGCCTAGGTGGCCTTTTGGCACAAGGATTAGGCACTTCTATGCTACAAATCCCTAATATTTTACGCAATCCCTTAATCCTAATTCCGCCTACTTTGGCCGGCATTATAACCGGCCCACTTTCGATAACCTTATGGAAAATGGAAAATTTACCAACAGGGGCAGGCATGGGTACCAGCGGTTTTGTTGGTCAGATTTCTACATTTTTGGCTATGGGCAATACTCCTTCGGTATGGCTGGGTGTAATCTTGCTGCATTTTATTTTGCCGGCTGCCTTAACCATTCTTTTTGCGCAGCCTTTGCGTTTAAGTGGCAAAATTAAACCCGAACATTTAAAACTGGATATTTAGAAATAGCTAAAGACGAGGTGGAAAATGCAGATTCAATATTTGGCCGAGGCTGATCAAGAGCGTCTTTTTGGGCAAATGCAGGCCATGCGGGTAAATCCATTGGGCATCCATTATATGCTGCCCAAAAGCCAAATTTTGGCCTTTAAAGTAAGCGGCCTTAAATCCAAAGCCGCCCTTACCATTAAGCAGGATTTGTTGGCCAAAGGCGGCGAGGTAGTTTTACCGCATCAGGTTTTAAACGGAGGGCAAGAGCTGCAAACGGTTATTCTTTTAGCCACCGAAGCCCAGTATATTAGGCTTATTAATGGTTTAAAACGCCAATATTTCGGTTTGCCTGAATTAGCCTTACAATTAGAGCAAGCCTTGGCCGATTTAGCCGCCTTGCCTAATCGCATCCCTTGGCAAAATGCCTGGCATAGCGGAGTATTGAGCTTTGAGCGCCCTTTAATTATGGGCATTTTGAATATTACGCCCGACTCTTTTTTTGATGGCGGTCAATATTTTAGCCCCGAACAAGCTTTAAAGCAGGCCGAGCAACTAATTGCCGCCGGTGCCGATATTTTAGATATTGGCGGTGCATCGTCACGCCCGGGGCATAGCAAGGTAGCGGCCGATGAGGAGTTGCGGCGGATTATGCCGATTATCGAAAAATTAGCGCCCCAAATTAAGGTGCCGATTTCCGTAGATAGCGATCAGCCTGCGGTAGTGGCCAAGGCCTTGCAGGCAGGGGCGGCGATAATCAATGATATTGGTGGCCTGCAAGCGGAAATGGCTATGCTTGCCGCAAAAACTAAAGCGCCCCTAATAATTATGCATCAAGGCCAGGCCGATGATATAGTAGGGGCGATTAATAACTTTTTTGCCGAACGCCTACAATTTGCCGTGCAAGCAGGGATTAAGCAGAATAATATTATTCTTGACCCCGGCTTTGGTTTTGGCAAAGATGCCGAGCATAATTTGCAATTGCTGAATAATCTTGGCGATTTTAATCGCTTTGGCCGCCCGCTTTTAATTGGTTTATCAAATAAGCGTTTTATCGGGGCGGTGGTCGATAAAAATTCTCCTAGCAGGGAAAACGGCAATATTGCCGCATCCACTATCGCAATGCTTAAATGCAGGGAAAGTATAATTCGCTGTCATCAGCCGCAAACTATTTTAGATGCTGCTTTAATGGTTAAGGCGATGCAAGAAGGAGTAATCGATGGATAAATTAAGCCTAAAAAATCTACAATTTACAGCCTGCCATGGCTGTTATGAGCAAGAAAAAACCCAAGCGCAGCCCTTTGTAGTTAGCTTGGATATGTTTTTTAGCATCAAAGAGGCCGCCGCTGCCGATGATTTGAATTTGACAGTAAATTATGCAGCCTTGTATGGCCGCTTAAAGCAATTGGTGGAGCAAAATAGTTTTAATTTAATCGAAACCTTAGCCGAAAAAATCGCAGACTTAGCCCTTAATGAAAACTTGGTTAATAAAGTACAAGTTGAGATACAAAAACCGCAAGCAGGTTATGAAGATGATATTTTTACATCGGCTGTTTTAATCATGAGGGAAAAATAATGCTTACTTATTTGGGTTTAGGCTCGAATATGGGGCAAAAGCTTGATTATTTGCGTTTTGCCATAGAGCAATTAAATTTACAAAAAGGTTTACAGTTGATGGCTAAATCGTCAATTTATAGCAGTAGCCCTTGGGGCTATGCAGATCAGGATAGTTTTTATAATGCGGTACTTTGTTATAAATCTAGCCTAAACCCACAACAGCTATTAGCTATTTGCCAAGCTATAGAGCTTGAAGCCGGCCGGGAACGGCTAATTAAATGGGGGCCTAGGGTTTTAGATATTGATATTTTGCTTTTTGATAATTTGCAAATTGAAGAGCCAAATTTAATTATTCCCCATCCATATTTGGAGCAAAGGCTTTTTGTTTTGCAACCTTTAGCCGAGATTGCTCCGCAGTTAATTCTGCCAAATTCATATAGAATCAGCGATTTAATCGATAGTTATCAAGGTGATGAGCAAATAACTGTTATAAATGAACATTGGTAAAGGAGTAAACTATGCAAATCATTTCGAGTATTGAGCAAATGCAACGTATTTGCCAAAATAAGCGCCAGAACGGCTTAGAAATTGGCCTGGTGCCAACTATGGGCTATTTACATCAAGGGCATATATCGCTAATGGAGCAAGCCGTAAAGGAAACAGATTTTAGGGTAGCTACTATTTTTGTTAATCCCAGCCAGTTCGGCCCCAATGAAGATTTAGACCGATATCCCAGGGATTTAGATGCAGATATGGCCAAGGCCGAAAAAGCCGGTGTTGATATTCTGTTTTGTCCCCAAGCGGAGGAGATTTATCCACCCGGTTATGCTACATATATAAGCCCCGAGCATTTGGAAAATCGCCTTTGTGGCAAAAGCCGTCCCGGTCATTTTAGGGGGGTGTGTACGATTTGTTTAAAGCTATTCAATATTGTTCAGCCGCATCGTGCCTATTTTGGCAAAAAAGATGCGCAGCAGTTTTTAATTTTAAAGCGCCTGGTTAAGGATTTGAACCTAAATATCGAGATAATTGGTTTGCCGATTATCCGTGAAGAAGATGGTTTGGCGATGTCCTCGCGTAATGTATATTTAAGCGAAGAAGAGCGTAAGCAAGCCCTATGCTTATCACGGGGTTTAAAGCGGGCCCAGGATGCGTATAAGCATGGGCAAAAGGATTCTGCAACTTTGCTTGGTCTGGTAAATGATGTTATTGAGCAAGCGCCGCTGGGCAAAATTGATTATTTAGAGCTGGTGGACAGAGAAGCCTTTTTGCCGCTTAAAACTATCGATCAACCGGCATTATTGGCGATAGCGGTTTATTTTGGCAAAACTCGCCTTATCGACAATATAATGCTGGACTAGCAGCAAAACACTAAAGGTTTTTTGATTCTTTTTTCCTCAAAAAAAGAATGGTTTTAAAAAAGGCAGCTATGGTTAATTCATAGCTGCCTTTTTAATTGGGAATAATTATATGGCTTTATAAGCAAAAAATCGCACCCTAGGATGACCTAGAGTGCGAAATTAATCCAGTATTAAGCTGGTGTTGGAGTTTTAAGAACTGGGGGCTTGCTGCCATCTTAATAAAAGTGCTGCGATAATAGCCAAAATCGGCAATTCTATTAAAGGGCCGATAATTAAGGAGAGGGAAATCAATGGCTGCTCGGGAAAAGCAGCCACGGTAATAGCCAAGGCCAAGGGCGAATTACGGGCTAAAGTGGTAAAATTGAGGGCGATAATATCCCTTTTGCTAAACTTTAGCAAGCGACCAACCGCTTGACCGATTAACAAAAGCAGACCCAAAAAGATTAGCAAAGGGATAAACATTTTTAATAGTAGAATTGGATTGCTCCACAGGCTGCCACCCTCGCCGGCAAACATAATCAGCACCGCCAAACAGAGGAATAACAATTGCAAATTATCGCTTTTACGGCTGATAAAATCCTGCCACTCACGCTTGCTGTGGCAGATTTTTTTGGTTAGCATGGCCAAAATAAAAGGTAGCAATAAAACAACTGCTATACTTTGTGCAAGCGTAAATGTCTCTATTTGAATTTCACTACCCATAAAGATCAGTAAATAAACCGGCAGCAATATAATTTGCAGCAGCAAATTAAGCGGCAAAATAGCCAGGTTAAGCTCGACATTGCCCTTAGCCAAGCCGGTAAAAACCAAATACCAATCGGTGCAAGGGGTAATTAGCAGCATCAGTAGGCCAATGCGAATAGCCGGGCTATCGGCGAAGAAAATTAGCCCTAAGCCATAGGCAATTAAAGGCGTGATGATGAAGTTGATAAAAAGGCTGCTAAAGGTATAGCGCAAATTTGCCCAAGCTTTGGTAAGCTGTTTTAAATTGATGCCTAAAAACAAAATATAAAGCAGCGCCATCAAGAATATTTCGATTAAGCCGGTTGATACTTCGCCCAAAGCCGTAAAATTACCCAAAACTAAGCCGCTTAAAGCCGCAGCCAAAATGATTAGTGGCTGGAGTTTGCCGATTAAATTCATGGTTTAGCTCGCTAAATTGGTTATTTGTTTCTAACTTGTTTAATGTAGCAAATTTTTATGCGGAAGTCAAGCATTTTATCGCCGCAATAAAAACATAATTATAACCTAAACCGCAGTATCATAGCATGCATTTTGTTATCGGCTATTTTCGTGGCAATCCGGGTATAAAGTTTTAACTTTTTGCGCAGCTCTTTAGAGATGCCACTATAAAAGCCACCGGCCACTATAAGCTCTATCTTAGCTTTTGCGGCAAATTGTTGAGGATCATTTATATAAAAATACATCATCGCATTTTTATTGCCGGTTTTTTTAACATATTTGTTTGCATACTTGATGCCATATTCATCCGTAGCATCGAATACAATTTGGCCCTTGGTAAACTGTTTTTGCAGCTTGGCGATTAGGGCTAAAACCTCCGGCTCTTTAAAATATTGAAATACCCCGGCCATAACAAAAATTGTCGGTTTGCGGCAATCCATAAACTGCGAAAAATCAAGTTGATTGGCATCGCCCTCAATCAAAGTTTCGTTGGCTAGCAGACCTAAAACCAGCCTTCTGCCTGCAATTACAGAAGGAAAATCCACTTGATAAAAGTTGGCTTTAGCGGCCAAGGTTTGCAGCCTAAAAGCCATGGTTTCCAGGCCGCAGCCAAGGCAAACCACATTGCAGCTATCATTATTAGCGGCAAAATCGGCGACAATTTTATCCAGATTAACCGCCCTGGCCGCAGAGGCCAGCATCGCATATTCGCTGCTTTTTTCGGTGATGATATTGGCCGGGATAATGCCCTCTAAGCTAAGTGCCTCTTGATCATAAAAATAGTCGGGAAAGCGTTTTGAAATATATATGCGAGCCATTAATGGGATAAACAAGGTATCGGGAACACCGCTTAAAGTTTTATTAGCCATCTATTATTACCGCACCTTCCTTGCCCCAAAATAAATCAGCGAACCCTGACAATCGAAAAAATCTAACTCAAAATCCTGCGTTAGGCGCTGCTTGATAGCTTCTTCGCTATCAAACGGAACCGATAGCCAGCCCTTTTTAGCCAGGATTTTTTTAGCAAAAAAATCGGCAAGCCGCCCTTTGCCCTCGATATAACAACTGACCAGGAACAGGCCATCCTTTTTAAGCACCCTGCTCATTTCCGCCCAGGCCTTGTCTTTATCCGGGAAAACATGAAAACCGTTCATGCTGAAAATGATATCAAAAGTTTGATCGGCAAATGGCAAATCAGCCACATCGCCTTGCCTAAGTTGGATATGCTCGCCGCTTAAGCGCTCTCTGGCGATGCTTAGCATATCCTCACTATAATCAAGGCAAATAATCTCGGCCTTTTTTAGATTGCGGTATTTTTTATGCGTGAATATGCCCGTGCCAACCGGCAGATCAAGCATTTTACCGCTAAAATCAGCAGGAATTTTAGCCAGCAATTTGGCGGCGATTACATTATTATCCGCACCCTGCCAAATTATCTTTGCATAAAGCCTGCTCCACCAGCTTTTATGGGTAATCAGTGCATCATAGAAATTTTTTGAGGATTTATAGGAATTTTGGATTTTATCGGCCATTATTTCACCACCGTCAATTTAAAATCGCAGCAATCATCGCCGTCGCCAATGGTCTTTGTTCTGCCCCAAATAAGCTTGGGATGCATATTGCCGTAGACGATATCATCGCCTCGGCAAAAGGCCTTGGTAATTTCCGGGTAGCCGTACTTGCTGCAAAGCTCGGCATAAGGGCATTTGGTCATATCGAAGCGCATTTCTTGGGAGGATATTTCGTGAAAAGTCGCAGCAAAATTTTGCCTTATGCCAAACTTTTTCTTGGTCATATTGCCAAACATTACCGGTACTTTTTTATAAGCACCTGGTATTTTCATCAGCTTGGCCACGATTTTAGCCCCCCGATGGCTGCGCCATTCGATAAACTTAAAATTAAAGTTAAGCGCTTCATCTCGGGAAATCCCCTGCTTAACCTGGGCATCCAGCACCGCTATGCAAGGGTAGATTTTAACATGGGTATGGCTGTGCATGGCCTTGGGCTCATCTGCATTTTCTTTGCACAGCTCGGCAAATCTTGCCCATGATGCTTGGGCAATTAAATTGCCCTTTTCCGCACCATAAGTAGCTATTAAAAACTGCTTAGCTTGGGCTAAAAATTGATTTTTGGCCATTTTCTTCTCCTTTATGATAGCATCTATGCTAGCACCCAATTGATACTCTCGGTTTGCAGCTTAATCATATTGGCATAATCGGCCGATTGCGCAAGCAGCTCGCTATGCCTGCCCTCGGCCGCCACTTTGCCCTCTTTAAGCAGCACAATTTTATGCGCCCCGGCGATAGTCCGCATCCTGTGGGCGATTACGATAACTGTTTTATCCTTGGTCAGCCGAGCAATGGCCTGCTGCACGGCGCTTTCGTTTTGAATATCCAGCGATGATGTTGCTTCATCCAAAAGCACAATAGGCGCATCTTTAAGCAAAGCTCGGGCAATGGATAATCTTTGCCGCTCGCCGCCGGAAAGTTTAGAACCGTTTTCGCCAATTAGGGTATTGTAGCCCTCGGGCATGGCCATAATAAAGTCGTGGCAGCGGGCGTTTTGGGCGGCTTTGATAACCTCATTATCGCTAGCCCCTTTGCGGCCGATACGGATATTTTCCAGCACCGTATTATTAAACAGGGTTACATCCTGGAAAACGATAGAGATGTTTTTTAGCAGCGTTTCCGGCTCGATGCCATGCACATCTTCGCCACCGATGCTGATTTTGCCACTTTCGATATCCCAAAAACGGGCGGCCAGCTTCATCGCTGTAGATTTACCGCCGCCCGAAGGGCCAACCAGGGCGGTAATCTCGCCCTGCTTAGCGGTAAAGCTAACCCCGTTTAACACCGTTTCGCTGCTATCATAGCTAAATTGAACATTGTCAAAATCGATATCAAAACCCTTAGGCGACATTTTTTCTTGCCCGGTTTGGATTTTGGTACTCTCAAATTCTTTCATCCGCTCCACGCTTTTTAAGGAAATGAATATCCCTGCCAAATTAACCAGTGCCCCGGCCAGCGGATCATAAATTCGGGCGGCTATCATCAAAAATACGATGAAGGTTAATAGTGTTACCTCGCCTGTAGCCAGCAGGCTTACCCCCACTATCATCGTGGTGGCGATGCCCACTTTGAGTATCATTTGCGCTAAATTAACAAATGTGCCGGTGATAAATTCGGCCTTGATGCTGGCTTTTTCATGACTATCGAAGTGATTATCCATAATGTTCAGATGGGCTTTTTCTCGATTATTGGCTTTGATATCCTTAACATTTTCCAAACACTCTTGGATTTTATCAAGATAGGTTAGCTGAATAGCCTTAGTTTTTAGCGTGAAATAATCCTGCAATTTTTTGGTGGCCAGGCAGAGCAAAAACGATACCGGGATTACCCAGGTAAGGGCAAGCGCCAGCCGCCAATCGAAGGCAAACATGGCAATACCCATAATTGTGGTGGAGATAATTGAGCCGATAAAATTGGGGATGAAATGGGAAAAGGCATTTTCCATCATCGTAACATCATTCATGATGGTGGTGGTAAGGTCAGCCAAATCCTTTTTACCAAAGAAGGAAAGGGGCAGTTTGCGCAGGGTTTCGGCCAGGGAAATGCGCATATTGGCACTTTCGTCATAGGCCGAAATAAAGCAGAAATTGTACTGAAAATAATAGAGCACGGCCAGCAAAAGGAAGATGAAAATTGCATAGCCCAGATAGACTATAAGCGTATAAACAGGGGCTGTACCTGCTAAAATAGGCAGCAGGGTATCTTGGATAAAATAATAGGCTATGGCGCTAACAGCCATAATGGCTATATTGATAAAAACCGTGATAATGCTGGCCTTTAGCAGCTCGCTTGCCCCAAGCTTAGTTAGGGCAAAGGTTTTTTGCAAATACGTTTTCATTAGGCGCTCACCTCATTCCAAATAAATGCTTGATTGTACTCTGCCCACATTTGGCTATACAGCCCATTTTGGGCGATAAGCTCCTCATGTGTGCCTTGCTCTGCCACTTTGCCCTCGGCTATTACATAGATTAAGTCGGCATTTTTGGTGGTGGATAGCCTATGCGCTATCATCAAAACCGTTTTGCCTTTGGTAAGCTCATTAAAGGCCAGCTGGATTTGATGCTCGTTTTCCGGGTCGGCAAAGGCGGTGGCTTCATCGAGCAGGATAATTGGGGCATCACGCAAAATCGCCCTGGCTAGGGCAATACGCTGCGCCTCGCCGCCCGAGAGATAAACCCCTTTGCTGCCGTAAACCGTATCAAGACCATTGGGTAGCTTGGCAATAATATCCTCGCAACGGGCGGCCTTTAAGGCCTTGCTTACCTCTTCGATTGTGGCATTAGGCTTGCCCTCTCTAAGATTATCTAAAATGCTGGCCTTATAGAGATTGGTATTTTGAAAAACGAAGGAGATATTTTCCATCAGCTCGCTATTTTCGATATTTCGCACATCAACACCGCCGACTTTTACCATGCCGTTATCCACATCCCAAAAGCGGGGAATAAGGGTGGCCAGCGTGGTTTTGCCGCCGCCCGATGGGCCAACGAAGGCCACGGTTTGCCCCTGCTTAATCTCGATATTCACATTATCTACCGCTTTTTTATCCGTGCCGGGATAGGCAAAGGACACATTTTCCAGCATAATATCGGCACTCTGCGGCGATTGGGGCGAGCTTGGCTTGGCAAGAGGTTGTTCTTTAAGCAAGTTCTCGATGCGGTTTAAGGCATCGCCGGCTAGCATGGTGTGCTGTCCTACCCACATAATTTTCATCAGCATCAGCGAAGCTATCGGCGTGAAAATTAGGTAAAAGAAAAAGCTGAGGAAAAACTCCGGCCTATTGCTTTCGCCGGTGATCATAAAGATAGCGGATAGCACCAAAAATATCGGTGTGCTGGCTAAAAAGACTTGAAACATGGTCATCGGCAGCCGCATATTATAGGCATATTGAGAAACATAGCTTTTATAAGTAGTGATCACATTATGAAAGCGCTCGAAGGAAAACACCGATTGATTAAAGGTTTTGACCACCGGGATGCCACGCATATATTCGGTAGCTTCATTATTCATATTTTCCAGCGCCGATTGATATTGCTGTATCCTTTCCGCCTGGCCTTTCATCATGCCCGACATCATCGAAACTGCCGCCAAAACCAGCGGAATAAGGCTAATCAAGCCCAACCGCCAATCGAAGATAAACAGCACGATTAGCACGGCAATTGGTGTGGTATAGGCCCCTACCAAATCGGGCAATTGATGGGCTAGATAGGTTTCGGTGGCAGCGGCGCTATCATTGATGATGCGGCGCAGCTTGCCGCTGCCCATATTGCTAAAAAAGCCTAAGGGCAAGCTCATGATATGATTGAGGGCGGTTTTGCGCATATTTTTGGCAATCCGATAGGCGGCTATATGGGTGCACATCAGGGCAATTAAGTAGATAAGCATAGCCCCAATCGCCGAGCCAACCGCCAGCCAGGCATTGCTGATAATGGTATCGGTAAGGGTGATATTGGGGTAAATGGCGATAATTTCGCTAATCCCTCGATAGATAAAGATAATTGGCAGCAAGGTCATTACTGCACTGATGCCCGATAAAATCATGCCCAGAGTGATAAGATGCTGATAGTTGCCGGCAAAGCTGTTTAGTCTGGCTAGCAGTGATTTTTGTTTTTGCATTAAAAGTCTCCCTTACTATTGTATTTTAGTTAGTTTTAGCTAATTCGATTTGCAAAAAATATCGGGGCTTTTACCCCAATATTTCTTTTGTTCCGGCATAATAAAATTTTTGAATTTTGCCAATATACTCCAAGGCTTCATCTTTAGGCAAATCATGATGAATGACCTCCAGCATATTATTTAGCCCGGATGTGGCAATAACATGGACAAAAAACTTATTGATCTTAGTTGGCTTAAAATTATCATTGGCCATAAAATCTAAGGAAGATTTTTCTTCAATCTCAATTAAATCATCGATAAATTTTTCGTATTTTGTGCCGGCCGAGCAGCAAAACAGCAATTTGGCCAGCTCGAAATCGGCATAAAGATATTCCAAAATTAAATGCGTGCCTTTGCCCATATTATCGCTGATATCGGCACTGTCGAAGTCGTACTCGCCTTCCACTTCCTGATGGGCTTGTTTATATAATGCCAGCAAATTAGCGGCAAATTCATCAACCAGTGCTTCAAACAGGCCGTCTTTGCCTTTGAAATGATTATAAACAGCGCCGGTTGTGGCCTTGGCCTTGGTGGCAATCTCTCGCAAATTGGCATTGATAAAGCCTTTTGCCAAAAACTCATCTTTAGCACAGGCCATTATTCGCTCTTTGGTCAGCTCTGAAGAATAACTCAAAACATCACCTCGCATAACAAGCATATTTTTCATAACAAGGTTATCATATTTGTTTTGATTTGTCAAGGAAAAAGTCGCAGAAAAGCTCTGTGACTTTTTAACACTTTTAAATATGATGCCAAAATGCAATTAGCAGGGAGCAAATTATGCCTCGCTGCTTGCTTCGGCAGCGGCCGGGGCGGCGACTTCGCCCTGCTCGGCGGCCTCGGAATTAACACAAGCCCCAGCAATACAGCCCCCAAGACCAAGGTTATCAGCAGTAGTTTCTTCATTATAAAAGGACCCTTTTTTTGTAAAATAAGTTAGCTTTAGCTAAGCATGGTAATATACCATATTATCTAATATTTGGCAATAGTTTATGCAAAGTTTTTTATTACACTGCGCGTGCTGACGAAATCGACTAAAACTATTTCCCGACTGTCATTTTTATGTTAAAATCAAAGTTAGTAACAGCTAATATTAAGGAGCTAAGCCGATGAAAATAACCACCTT
>CAYJBP010000080.1:0-11799 GCA_964368605.1 uncultured Peptococcaceae bacterium
ATTGAGCAGTACACCAAACATCTAAGCCGCCTTCGGTATCGGGGGCGCAAACGCAGCCTTTGGTTTCCATTTGGGCATGATAGATGCGGGGCAGCTCAAAGCGATGCTCAAAAATGCGATCGGCCTTGGCAAAGCCGGCATCGCAATCGCCTTCATCGATATTACGCAATACGCCGATATTATTTTTAACCGGGATTTTTTCGCCACAAACTTCATAGTATTCATAAAGCTGGGGCGCATCATCTTTTAAGGCTTCTTCCGGCTCAAAAACGGCAGGTAATACTTTGTATTCTACCTTTAAAGCAAGCATAGCTTTATAGGCTATTTCCTCAGTGGCGGCGGCCACGGCGGCAATTGGCTCGCCTACATGGCGGGCTTTGGTGGGTAATACCATGCGATCGCAATTAGTTGCAATCGGTACCGATACCGATCTTTCATTATAGAGCACCGGGTTAATATCATCATGGGTTAAACATACAGCACCTAGGGCTTCGGCAGCCGAGGTGTCAATGCTAAGAATCTCGGCATGAGCATGAGGGCTGCGTAAAACAAAAGCATGGAGCATATGGGGCAAATTGATATCCGAGGAATATTGTTGCTTACCGGTAACTTTGGCCGGCCCATCCACGCGGGGGGTGATTTTACCAATCACTGTCATCGAGTTTGCACTCCTTCCTTTTTATAAAACTTATTATAGCTGCTTAATATTAGCTAATAAACATCAGCTTTTTAAAACACTTTATTTTATAAAAGCGTTTTGCATATTAGCGTAAAAGCTTAATAAAGTAACCCTTAACCTGCATGCAGCGTTATTGGATACAATACGCTTTAAGCTAAGTATAGCATAATTTATTACTAATTACAAAGTATTTTTTTGTTAATTTTAAACTTTTTTTTATAAAACTAATTTATTAGAAAAAATAGGGTTTTATTTTGGCTTATTTGCTACTAAACTAATAGCAAAAACTAAGGATTAATTATTATTTTGTTAAAAAGATGGGAATGGCGGTAAATTTATTTGATAAATAATAAATTTTTAAATATAGGTTGTATTTATCCTATATTTAGTATATAATATAGATGAGGTGATAATTGATGTTAGTAAATACAAATAATTTAGTAGCAATGACCGAAGCAAATCAAAACTTTTCAAAAGTAATTCGCTTGGTTGACGAAAACGGAATGGCAGTTATTCTTAAAAACAATAAACCGCGATATATATTGGTTGATTTTGACGAATATAAGGAAATTCAAGAATTTAGAGCAAAAAGAGCTAAAACAATATCAGATACAGCCGATTTTTTAATTGATGAAAACTTAGAGGCATTTAAGGAGTTGGCTAAATGATATTACTGGCAGTAAGTGAAATTATAGCCATTCATACTAAACTTATTGCTAAGACCGGTGGATTAAATGGCATAAGAGATATTGCGCTTTTAGAATCTGCGGTAGCTAGTGCCAATAATTCATTTGATGATATTGAGCAATACCCTACGATAGAAGAAAAAGGAGCAAGGCTTGCATTTGCCATAATCTCTAATCACGCATTTATTGATGGAAATAAGCGTATTGGCATTTTAGTAATGCTTATGACGCTAAAGTTGAATCAAGTAAATTTAATCTATAGCCAAAAAGAATTGATTGAATTGGGTTTATCCGTAGCAAATGGTTCATGCAAATATGATTGCATCTATGAATGGATTATAAAACATAAATAAAAAAAACGCCGCAGATTTCAAAATCTACGGCGGCTTTTTTTAAGTTAAACTAAAAATCTTATAAACCGGGATATTCTTCGGGGGTGGTGCCGCTAAAGTTCGAGGGCGGCTCGATGGTTTTATCTTGAACCATAGGATAAAGGCTTTCTAAAGCAACTAAAGTTTCGTCGGCCATTTGATGACGGCCTTCAGCACTAACATAACCGGTAGAATCGGTATCGGCATAAAGGTTTACATTAGCACCGGCAAAGCTGCCATCTGCAATAGCATTTAATTGACGCTCTACATTAATGGCCATATTCTTTAAACCCGAGGTTAAGATGATATTGGTATCACCATTAACGCCATCGTCAAATTGGTCTACATCGCAGCCGATAATTTGGGTAGCGCCATGTTCTTTAGCAGCGGTAAATACACCATTGCCCGAATCGCCGGCGGCTACAAAGATAATATCTACGCCTTCGGCGATTAAAGCATTACCAACAACTTTGCCTTGGGCTTCGTCGCCAAAGTTGCCGGTATAATTGCCGCCTACATTAGCGCCGGTAACATCGGTACCTGCATAGGATGCCAATTCAACGATTTCGGCAGTAGCGCCTAAATGCTTAACAGCATAGGCAACACCGGCCTCAAAACCATATTGATAATTAACATTAGAAGGATAAGCAACGCCGTTTACTACAGCTACTTTACCGCTTTCGGTTTCCAAAGCTGCAGCTACACCGGCAAAGAAACCGCTCTCTTGCTCGGCAAAGGTCATGGCATAAATATTGGCTACTTCTACAGTGTTAAAATCGGCATCGGCAGGATGCGAATCAACTAAGATAAACTTTTTATCGGGGTTTTCCTCGGCCAAGGCAGCAATGCCACCAAATTGGTAGCCGGGGGTTACGATAATATCATAATCGGCTACGATATCGGCTACAGCTTGAGTAGCAGCGGTGATATCGCCGGTAGGCTCTTGAACAGGGGTAACGGTATCGATATCGCCACGGGCAGCGATAAAGCTTAAGATACCATTATAGTTGTCTTCGTTAAAAGAACCGTCATCAACGGTATTGGGGCTGGTAACGATGGCAATTCTAAAGCCTTCGCCGGCGGCATCGGCAGCCGGTTCTTCGGCAGGCTCTTCAGTTGGTTCTTCGGTAGGCTCTTCGGTGGGTTCTTCGGTTACCGGCTCTTCGGCAGGTTCTTCTGCGCCACCACAGGCTGCTAAGCTAAATACTAAAGCAATAGCTAAAGCCAACATAAGTAAGATTTTAAAGCTTTTCATTTAATTTCTCCTCCTATTAAAAACAATTTTTGCAACCGATTTTGGTTGCATACCGAATTATACCATGCCTTGTTATAAATTTCAATATTTATTTTTGGGATTAATTGCTAAACTTTGAATAAACAATAAAAAACTATTGCAATTTTTAGCAATAAAGTGATATAATAAACGTTGCATAACTATTAATACTTTATTTTGCTAAAGTATTAGCATTGATGCAATCCTAAATAAAGAAAGGGCGCTAACTATGGAAAATATTGCAGTCTATTATGGTGACAACAAAGATGTTAACCCAATCGGTAATAAAGATTATAATGATTATCTTAAAAATACCGAAAAAAAGCAAGAATTACCCGGCTTTGATCAAGAGTATTTGGATATTGTAGATTATATCCTCAAAATTACCCATCGTATTTGGGAAGAAAAAGCCTTAGGTACTCTTTTTGATACCTATCATAATGATGTAAGGGTACATACTTCGGCCGGCACCAGCTGCGGCTTGGCTGCTACTTTATCCGGAACTATGTCTACTTTATATAGTTTCCCCGATCGCCGTTTAATCGGTGAGGATGTGGTTTGGTCGCAAGATGATGAAAACCATTTTTTCTCTTCGCATCGTATTTTATCAACTGCTACCAATATTAATCCCAGCGGTTTTGGCCCTGCTACCAATAAAAAGGCCATGTTCCGCACCATTGCCGATTGCGCTGTTAGCGAAAATCGTATTTACGAAGAATGGTTAATGCGCGATAATTTGGCTATTGTTAAGCAATTGGGCTTAGATCCGATCGAAGTTGCTAAAAAGATGGCCAAAGCCATGGCACCTACCAAAATTGCGGGTATACCCGAACCGATGGAGGGTCAATTTATGCCAAAGCAATATACGGCTACTGATGATAGTTATGGCGAATATTTTAAAGAAATGCTTCAAGATATTTATAATAGAAAGATGATTAATCGTATTACCGAATTATTTACCGATAATGCCCCTGTGCATACAGTAGGCGGCGATAAATTAATTGGGCATGACGAAATTCAAGCCAATATTGTGGCCTTGCTATCTTCTTTCCCCAGCGCCCGTTATACTATCGATCGCATTACTTGCAATGATCAAAATGATGGCACTTGGCATATTGCTGTTCGTTGGAATTTGCGTGGTTTGCATTTGGGCTTGGGCACTTTTGGCCAGCCTAGCAATAAGCCGGTTGTGATTTTGGGTTCTACCCATTATATTATGAAGGGCAAAAAATGCATCGAGGCCTTCGAGGTTTATGATGCCTTGGATGTATGGCGCCAAATTGTAGATATCGATGATCAAGAGGATTTTTGTGATTGCGGTTGCGATTGCGATTGCTAAAATAAAATAAATTCCTAAGGAGAAAAAGAATGAAAAAGTTATTAACACTGGGTTTAAGTTTAGCTATGGTATTTGGTTTTGCAAATTTGGCTTTAGCCGATGATGCCGATTTAACCATTATTACCGAAGATGGTGTAGAAATTGTATACACCATCGAAGAATTGACCGAAATGGTTTTAGAGCCTGCCGCCTACCCCTATTTGGATGAAGAAGGCAATACCGGTAGCGAGGAGTATACCGGCGTAGATGTGGTTGCATTATTCGAAGCCAATGAGCTTGATACCGCAGCAGTTGCCTCGGTTGTATTTTCCGGCGAGGATGAAGCCATCGAATTTTTTGATAATGGTTTTATTTCCATTACCGATTTGCCGACCATTTTAGCCATTACCGAAATGGATACCTTGAAGTTGGTTGTGCCTCAAGTTAATGATGAGGATGTAAATTATGAGCTTTGGGTAGAAGATATCGACACCATCGAGCTTTTAAATGTAGAGCTTGCCGGTGATGATGCCGATGATGCTATGGAAGAAGAGCTGGAAGAATTAGAAGATGCTATTGATGATTTAGAGGATGCCTTAGAAGATGGTCCTTTTGCCGATGTTATGGCCGAGCATTGGGCTAAAGAATATATCGAAATTATTTATGCCTTAGGCGTAACCCAAGGCATCGACACCGATGAAGAAACCGGCGCTATTTATTATGGCCCCGATGAGCCTTTAACTCGTGCTCAATTTGTAACTTTCTTGGGTCGTTTATCCACCATCACCCTTGATTTCCAAAACGATTTATTTGATGATATCGATGACGAAAACTTAAGCTATGCTACCAATTATATTAAATGGGCAGCAACTGCCGGCATTAGCAATGGTATTTCCGACACCGAATTTGCCCCGAACAGCCATATTACCCGCCAGGACATGGCCGTAATGGTAATGCGTTATGTTGATATTTTTGGCCTTGTATTACCCACTCCGATTGCTGTAGAAATTAGCGATATGGATCAAGTTGCCGATTATGCTGTAGAGGCAGTTCAAGCTTTAAGCGGCACAATCATGTCGATTTCGGCCGATGGCAAGTTTAATCCTACTGCTTTGGCAACCCGTGCCGAGATGGCTCAATTATTGGCTTCTTTACAAGTAGCCGGCATTGATTTTAACAGCTTTGATTTTGATGATGCCGATGATGATTTGGAAGATGTTGTTGAAGAATTAGAAGAAGTGCTTGAAGAAGTATTAGATGGCACCGAGCAAGATGATATGCAAGTAGATGCAGCCGATGATACCACCGATGATGTGGATGATGAAGAATTGAACTAATTAGCTGCTAATTAATAAAAGGGGCTGTCGCAGTTTGCGACAGCCCCTTTTTTATCAATTAAAAGTTTTTTAGCTCCTGTTATCATAGCGTTTATTGTGCTCATAAAAAAGTTTTTTATCTTTATACATGGCTTTGTCTGCTTCGTTTTGGGCTTTTTCCCAGGCACTTAAATCATTGCCTTGGCAAATAGCATAGCCCATCGATATACTGGCTTGTGGTAATTGATCCTTGCATAATTCGCTTAAACGCTCTTTTACCGTTATCATATAATTTTCTAGGTCTTGGGGATTATAGTTGGCAAAAACAGCAGCAAATTCGTCGCCACCAATACGGTAGACTACATAATCATCGGTTTCGCTAATGCTTAAGGCTTCGGCCGCCTTTTTGATATAAAAATCGCCCATCTTATGGCCAAATAAATCATTAGCCTGCTTTAGGCCATTTAAATCGGCCAAAACAATGCCCACATTAGCCATGCCTTCGGTTTGTAATTTATTATGGGTATCCAAATCAAAAGCATTACGGTTTTTGATGCCGGTTAAAGAATCGGTATTAAAAATATTTCTAAAATGGGGATTAGATAAACGTCTGAATAAATAGCGCGAAATTAAAGTAGCCCCTAAGCAGGTAATAAGTATAACCCCCGGAGCCATATAACGGATAAAGCGATAGGCCGAATATTGGGCACTAGCCGGAAACTCGATACCGATAGCTGCAATTACCTCGCCATTTTCATCATGCAAGGGATGATATGCCACAAAAACATCGCCCCAGGCCGTATTCAAAATTTCACGCGGCATTACTATCTGATCATTTAAGGCCAAACTTAAATCATCGACAAAATCCGGCTCGATTAAATCTCCCGGCTTTCTAAAATCGGCATGGCTTGTCAGCAGACCGTCAATATGATAAATCAATTCGCCTTGCTCATTTTTGATAGCCGTATATAAATACTGCGCCGAAGAAACATCCCTAACCATACTTAAATAGGCTTGAGTTTCTTGATATAGAGGATTATTCATATCCTCTGCATTTTCAATATCCTCAAAAATACTTGCATCCAATTCTCTATCCAAATGATTTACAATATCGTCTACGCGATTTGCCAAGGAATCAATCATCTCATTATAACTAAGTGTATAGCTAAACATAAATATTATAAGACATGAAAAAATAACCATAATCGCAACAAGTAAAGATACTTGAATATCAACCCTTTGCAAGCCAAATTTTTTATCCATAGCAATCCCCTTTCTATGTAAAAATGGCTACACTATTGTTATATCATATTTTTAGCAAAAAGTAAACCACTATTTTAGTAAAATAGTGGTTTAATGGCAGTTTTGTTGTTTTAGTATTGTATATATTTGGTTACATTTAAAAAAATGTATCTTAAAGTAATCTATATGATATGCGTTGATTCATTAATTGCGCGCAGTAGCCGGTAATTAAGCCGCTGCAAATTGCCCCGATTAAAAGAATGGGTGCATAATAAAAAACCAGGCTGCTATTTAGCAAAAACATGGCCAAAACTAATTGTCCGCAAATATGGGCCATGGCGCAAAAAATGCCGGCCAACCAAATTTGATTGGGCTTAAGCAGTCCTTTAATTAAAAACAAAATTAAGTACGAAGCCATGGCGCCGGCTAAGCTATATAGTAAAAGGGTAAGGCGGCCACTAAATAAGGCGGCCAAGGCAATACGGCTAAGCAGGATAAAAAGGGTATCTTTAGCACCTAGGCTAAACATGGCATAAAGGGTGATGATATTGGCAAAGCCCAGCTTAAGCCCGGGGATGGCCAATGGTAGCGGAAATTGTGCCTCAATAATATAAATAATTAAAGAAATGGCCGTAAGTAGGCCAATTAAAACCATTCTTTTAGTATTCATTCTTTAAACTCGATTATCATTTGATTGGGCAAGCAAATAATCGGGCTATTTTGTAAATAACCTTGCTTAACACAAAGTTGGTCTGGGCAGTTGGCCTCGATTACTTTTATTTGTCCTGCTGCAACTTCGATAATATTATAATAGTTGGCTTCTGCCTTAAAGGTATAAGGCTCGGCGGCTGCGCTTAAATCTAGCTCTTTAATTAACTCGCCTTCTAAATAAATATGGGCTATATGCCGCTCTTTTTGGCCAAAATAAAGCCAATAGCTTAAAAAGGTTAGTAAAAGCAAAAATGCTGCTAGCAGCCAAATCGCCTGCTTATTTTTTATCATTCTATCACCGTAAGCTGCCATGGCTGCTCATTATCGACAAGGGTAAACTTATCCTCAATACCGGAAGTGATATAAACCTGATTATCTTCGGTAACAATAACTGCTTCAAAGTCACCATGTTCGCGCCAAAATGCGGTGGCATCTTCTAGACCCATCACAAATAAGGCCGTAGATAAAGCATCCGAACGCAGGCCTTTATTGCAAACAATTGTTACCGAAAGAATACCATTTTGCACAGGCTTGCCGCTAAATGGATCGAGAATATGGCTATAGATATGGCCTAAATCATCGCTAAAAAAGCGCTGATAGCCGCCCGATGTAATCACCGCCTGATTTTCGGCTTCGATAATGCCTATATAGCCCTCTAAATCGGGATCTTGAATGCCTATTTGCCAGGGTTTGCCTTCGGGGTTTAGGCCTAGGGTTTGCACATTGCCGCCTAAATTGATAAGCGCCGATTCTATTCCGGCATCGGTCATCATTTTAATTAAAGTGTCGCCGGTATAGCCTTTGGCCACCGAGCCTAAATCCAATTGCATGCCCGGTTGCAGGCTAATTGTATTATCTTGTTGGCTAATCTGCCGATAATCTACTAAAGGCAAAAGAGCTGCTAACTCCTCATTCGTAGGCACCTGATAATGGCCGCTAATAAAGCCCCAGGCCGTCATTAAAGGATAAACGCTAATATCTATAGTACCTTTTGTTTGATCGCAAACTTGCAATGCTTGTTCAAAAAATGCGGCTATTTCCGGACTGAACTCAGCCTGCCCGGTGGCATTTAATTTGCTTAAAGTGCTATTGGCATCGGTTGTCGATAATTGTGAATCCAGCTCGATAACTGTAGCTTCCATTTGATTGATTAGCTCTTGGTCGGCTCCATAAACGCTAAAATCGATAACCGTATCCATGGCAAAAAAGCTATGATCAAGCGGCTCTTCGCCGGCACAGCCACTAAGTATTAATAGGAAAAATAGCAAGAATAATTTAATCATTTTCAATTGCATCACCATAATAATTTTCGGCATGATAGGCAAATAAGCCTTGTAACATCGAGAGTATATTGCTGGTAGAAACGGTAGCCCCACTAACGGCATCAACATCGATAACAGGTAATTGATGGGCATATCCTTGCCAGGCATCGATATCGGCCTTGGTTTGGCGCACTAAAAGTTGCACAAAGTTTTGATCCATATATTCTTGGGTATATTCGGGCATATTATGATTGGGATTACTATCGCCCCAAAGGCCCTTATTGTCGCCAAAGCTGATAGTGCGGATGGCGGCTTCGTCGGCACTATCTTTATTATTGAGCAATTCAACATAAGCTACTGAATAATAGTTTACCAAAGAATCCCGACAATTGCAAGATACAAATGCAACTTGATACGAAGTAAATGTAGATACACTTTCCTCAAAGAGGATAATGGCCTCGAATTCTTCGGTTACTCCGGCAGTGGTATAGTGGGTAAAGGTGAATTGAGGGAAGGTTTTTTCGCTTGCAGTTGGTTCGGCCGCTTGACAAGAGCTTAGGAAAATTATGCTTAGCAATATCAGCGGGATTAGTTTTAGGCTACTATGCATAATGGCCTCCTTTTGTTTTGGGTGATATTGTTAACTGGGTTGATAATAGCAATCTAATTGCCATTGTAAGGGGTTGGTATCGATGTATTGCCAAATTTTTTGGTATTGTTTTACGGTTCGGATTATGTGGTCGTGGTATGAGCGTTGCCAGATTGAACGACCTGTTTTTTTATTGGTAAAACGCTTTAACGTAGATACAAGTTGAGGAATAGTAGCATTAACCTTTCCAAATAAACATTCACGTTTTTTAGTGCATATCGTTATAAAATACGCCCCATTTTGCGAATAATCATAATTCTGTAATCTTATTTGTTTTCGCTTTGGTAATTCCATAATGCTACCTCAACAAATATTTACCATCTAAATCGGGTTTAACTTCTCAAAAGGAATATAGGCATATTCGGCGCGCCAGGTGGCGTAGATTTTATCGCCGTCGGCAAATTCGGGATAGATTATTATCTCTTGGCTGCGATTGCCTTCATAAGTCCATTCGCCGCCTACATTATAGACCTTTTCTGCATCCCAACCGGCATGAATTAGAATATTCTTCATCCACATCGAATAGCCGCCACCGCCGCACATCAAGAAAATATTTTTATCTTTGGGGAACATCTCCTCCAAAATCATCTCCGATTCCAAATAATTGGGGGTCATCGAGGCTACTTGGCTATCTTCTGTCCACTCTACATTAAATAGGCTTAAACCCTCATAAGCCCCACTAACCGGCAAGGGGCCTATTGTTGAAATATAAGGGTAGGGGATAACCAAAAAGCCGTCGATTACTTGGCTGATATCGGCATTACCGCCAATCTCCTCATAGGCGGCCGGATCGAAAAATAATCTTACATCCCGATAAGCCACATCATCGCGATCTAAATAATTGTCGATATTGCTCATATTGATATTCTTATCAATGCCAATACCGCTTTCGGCATCGGTTTCGGCCGGCGGTAGAGGCTCTAAGGTCGGCTCGCTCGCTGCACAGGCGCTAAAGAATAAGCCGCAAATTACAGTTATTAATAATATTCTAAATTTCATGGCTATTACCTCCTTTATTTAAATAGCAAAAAAAGTGGCCTGCCATAGCATAAAAACCTTTTGCTCTAGCAGGCCACCTGTTTATTATTCTACAATAATATCTACCACCAATTTAGCATAATTCTTGGCAGAAGTATCGGCACAAGGTGCTAACCAAATTGTGCCTTCTTCGCCCAATTCCTTATCCTTTTCGATGGCTACTATTGTAAACTCGCTGGCGATTTGCTCGGCGCTTAATTCCATCTCATAACCATCATTGGCCACAGCAGCAACCCTGGTGGGGGCGGCAGGGGCTTCGATAGCTGCCAAAACATCACTTAATACATAACCGGTATAGGTAGCTTCGCTTATTTCGCCACTATTATTTTCGGTTACGGCCGTTACCTTGTAAATGCTTAGGCCGGCTAAGGTTTCATTGGTAATTTCTGCACCATTAATCATAAAGCTATAAGGAGCAAATTCTACTTTATCGGTACGATCTTCCTTAACGGGAGCAGCGCCTAAAGTAGGTTCGGCACTTGCGGTTTCGGCATCGCCCTCTGTGGCATCGCCTGCAACCGGTGCGCTATCTACCACTATCGATACCATACCCTTTAGATAATCGCCGGTTGTGCCCGAGGCGCAAGGTGCAAACCAAGGGGCAGATGTAAAGGGATTGCCATCTTCGGTAATGGCAAGTAATGTAACATCGCTCATGGCGATATCGCCATCAAACTCTACGGCATAACCGTCATCGGCGGTGGCTTTAATCCAGCCATATTCGCCGCTGATACCGGCTGCGGCATATACATCGGCAATCTTAAAGCCAATATAAGTAGAGGCCGAGGCTGTACCGGTGCTGTTTACGGTTTGAGTTTGTACCGAATATAGGGGATAAGCAGCCATTTCGGCATGGGTGATATCGGTACCGTTAATATTTACGGTAAATTCGGGGATGGTAATGCCTTGAACTTCTTCGGCAACCGGGATAAAGGCTACCTCTTCACTATCGGGTATTGTTTCGGCATCGGCTTCGGCAGCCTCGTCGGCCGGTTCTTCGGTTACCGCTTCTTCGGTGGCCTCCTCGGCAGGCGGGGCTGCTTCCTCGGTGGCGCCGCCACAGGCTACCAGGCCAAACACTAGGGCTAAGATCATAAATAGGGTTAACAGTTTTTTCATTTTTTACTTCCTTTCTTTTAAGCACGAACCCGTAATCCTAACCCACCCTGGCGGGGCTCTTTGCCCACCTAGCTGCGCTCTGCCTCCTAGGCAGGCAACCAGCCTGCCGTCGTCGTTGCGCCTTGCCAGGCGGAC
>CAYJBP010000081.1:0-1646 GCA_964368605.1 uncultured Peptococcaceae bacterium
CCTAGGCTTAAGAAAGCAAAGCCTAGGCTTAAGAAAGCAAAGCTATATACTATGGAAAGCAAAACCAAAGGGGTTGTCGCAAATAACTATTTGCGACAACCCCTTATTTGCATCCATAACGCTTATTGTTTTTTTGCTTAATATTGCGGGCTGTTTTGGCTATGCCAAAAGGCGCCCGGTTTTAAGCCAATTTTGCTCCCATTGTCAGCTTTTGTCAGCAAATTTAGATTTGCTTGCTTAGTTTTTTGGGTTGGCTTAAAACCTTTTTTAAAGCTTTTTAGACCTTGGGGGCGCAGCCCCCAAACCCCTGCAATTTTTTGTAAAAAATTGATTAAAACTTTATATTGTGACAACCTCTCTTTGTTTGCAGTATCATAAACAGTGCGGACTTATAGCTTGATATTTGGGTTGTTTTGTTATCCCAAAACGAACTTTATATGAACTTAATCTGATATTTTAATAAAAACCTTCCCATAGCCAATTATTTATGTTATAATGGGTGAGTTGCCAAAAACCTATAAAATCTAAACTAAATTTTTTATTTTGAAAGGATGAACTATTGTGAAAAAATTATTAGCAATTGCCCTGGTATTAATGCTGGCTTTAAGTTTAGCCGCCTGCTCTGATACCGGCGAAATGAGCGAGGAAACTCAAGAGTTTTTAGGGGATAACGAAGTTATTGGCTCGGTAAACGGGGTCGATTTATATCGTTATCAATATGATCATTATCTTAGCCGCATTTTAAGCGACTATTATACTAATTACTATGAAACTTTATTGGCCTATCAAGGCATCGACATGCTCGATGGCGACAGCGAAGCCACCCAGCAATTCTTGGCCGATATGGAGCTTTATGCCTGGGAAAATGTTGTTCAAAACGAAGTTTTGCAGCAAATGGCCGTCGAAGATTATGGCATTACCCTTGACCCTACCTATTTAAGTAATTTATTAACTCAAGGCTTTAATTTCGACTTTATGATTAACCGTTATATCGTTGATTTATATCCGTTGATGGAGGCCGAAGCCTTAGCCGCCAAGGTTGTATCCGAGGCCGATATTCAAGCCACTTATGATGCCGATCCTACCTATTGGGATAGCCGCAGAGTAGCCCATATTATTATTCAGGTAGACCCTGCTGCTGATCAAGCTACTAAAGATGCTGCCTATGCCCAAACAGCCGATTTGATTGCCCAATTAGATGCCGGCGCTGATTTTGCCACCTTAGCCCAAGAAAATTCGCAAGATGGTGCTGCCGCTACCGGTGGCGAGATGGAGCTTTACTTTAATGCTAATGGTGATGGCATTAGCGAGGTAAGCGCCTTCGATCCGCTTTTTGCCGCCGCCGCCTTTGAATTAGCCGAAGTTGGCGATTATAGTGCCGCCCCGGTAGAAACCTCTTTTGGCTATCATATCATCAAGCTTAGCGATGCCAAGGAAGGCTATGAGGCCGCCAAAGAATATATCCAAGCCGGCTTGCAGCAATTAACCGATGAAGAATTAACCATGTATTTCCAAACTCAAATCGAGGAAAAAATGGAAGCTGCCGAAATTGTACGCGACTTAGAGTTTGAATATTATGTTGAAACTGCCGAAGAAGAAGCCGCTACCGATGATGCTGCTACCGACGAAGCCGCTACCGATGATGC
>CAYJBP010000081.1:1746-11513 GCA_964368605.1 uncultured Peptococcaceae bacterium
GAAGCTGCTACCGATGAAACTGCTACCGACGAAGCTGCTACCGACGAAGATGAAACTGAATAGAACTTAATTTTTAAGGAGCTGTCGCAATAAAATATTTGCGGCAGCTCCTTTTATCTGTTTGCCTCGCCGATATAATCCGAACCCATCCTAGCTTTGGCTGCTTTTGATTTGTTTGCGCTTTGTAGGGAATGGTCTTGACCATTCCGATATTTTGGTTATTGCTAGCTATCGCTAGCTGGATTATTTTAGTCTTTTGGATTATCACCCCTTGCTTAGACATAGGTAATGATTTTGCTTTAGGTAGAGCACTTTATTTATATTTGCATAGCAAATATAAATAGCAGTTATCTTTCAATTTTGTCAATTCTAGCTTAAATAATTTATTTTTTTTGTTTTTTGCTTCTAATAGGCATTTGTGTTGCTTTAAATAATTGAAAGATTTTAAAGTCAAAAGATTTAAACCGTTCTTTTTTGAAAAAAAGAACCAAAAAACTTTTGGATTTGGATATGGTAGTTTCTAAGCTTTTGGTTTGCAAAATAGGGATAAAGCAAGCCCTAAAAATACGGTTAAGGCGATGCCGGCCGATACATTGCTTAAAAGACCAAGCCAAATACCCCAAAACCCCTGGGTTTGCCCACCTTCAATTGCACCTAAAACCAATTGATTACCAAAACTGATAATGGGCAAGCTCGCCCCCATGCCGGCCCAGTCGGCAAAAGGCTGATACAGGCCTAAGCCACCTAAAACCGAGCCGCTTACTACCAATAAGCTCATCGTATGGGCAGGGGTAAGCTTGACAATATCCAGCAAAATTTGGCCGATTAAGCAAATTGCACCACCCACACCAAAGGCAATCACTATTTGTTGTGATATTTGCGCCATTTTAGCCCCTTTCCAAAACCACGGCATGACAAATCGCCGGGATACTTTCTTTTTGCTGGCAGCTTAATGGCGATAAAAGCGCACCGGTTGCAGCAAATAAAATCCGCCGCCAATTGCCTTTAAGCAAGCCTTGATAAAAGTGCCCATATAAAACTGCTGCCGAACAACCTGCCCCACTGCCCCCCGACATCACCTCTTTATCATCATCATGATAAAGTAGCGAGCCACAATCCGCTAAGCGCTCCGGCGGATAATCCAAGCCACCTCTAAACAATAGTTCTTGGCCAATAGCTGCCCCAACCTTGCCCAAATCGCCACTGATAATATAATCATAATCAAGTGGGTTTTGCTTGCTCTCTCGCAGATGGGTAAGGACGGTATCGGCAAAGGCCGGCGCCATTGCCGCCCCCATCTGAAAAGGATCGCTTACCCCTAAATCCTGCACCTTGCCAATGGTAGCAGCCCTTATTTTGATGGCAGCAGGCCTTAAACTAATAATGGCCGCCCCGGCTGCGGTACAGGTATACTGGCTAATTTGGGGCTTTTGACAACCATATTCATTAGGATAACGAAACTGCCTTTCGGCCGTTAAATTATGGCTACCGGTGGCCGTAAGGGCAAAATCGGACACCTTGGCCGCCACCAATAAAGCAGCCAAGGCCAGCCCGGCCGCCGATGTAGCACAGGCCGAAAAAAGCCCCAAAAAAGGCAATGCTAAATTACGAGCCGTAAAGCCGGAAGAAATTATTTGATTTAGCAAATCGCCGGCTAAATATATATCAATATCCTCGGTTTTTAGTTGCGCTTTTTTTAAGGCTATTTCCACTGCTTTTTGCTGCATTTGCTGCTCGGCCTTCTCAAAGCTTTTTTGGCCTAAACTCATTTGGCGATAGCTATAATCAAAGCTATTTGCAAGTGGCCCTAAAGCCTCTTTAGGTCCACTTACGGCCGCTGCTGCATTTAAATATACATCTTCATCAAAATACCAAGTTTGCCTGCCCAAATGCTTCATATTAGCTCCTTTTCCAATCTAAAAAAAGATTAATTCGATAATGCCCATAATTGCAGCCGAACTTATCCCTAAGCTAAGCACAGCACCTGCTAATTTAAAGCTATTACAACCACTACCTAATACCAAGCCCTCGCTATGATGCTCCATCGCAGCCGCCACCACCGAATTAGCAAAGCCGCTAATCGGCACTGCCAAACCTGCTCCCAGTTTTTGACCCAACTTATCATATAGTCCTAAGCCGGTTAAAATAGCGGCTAAGCTAATTACTATCATCATAATTACTGATCCGGATATCTGTTCATTTAAGCCGGCATATTTGTTTAAGGCTATTTTTCCGCCTTGGGCAATAGCACATAGCAATCCTCCGCTAAAAAAGGCCTTGGCCATATTGCCAAACAAATGGTTAGCAGGCTGATGCTGGTCAATTATTTGCTGATACCAAGCTTTTACTTTAGGTTTTGTGCTCATATAGCCTCCTATTATAATTGGTTTAAAGTATATTTTGCAAGCTCAATTGCTCGCCATCATTAATTTGATTGATATAATAGCTTAAATTGGCCATTTCTCTTAAAGCGCGTTCTTTATTTTGCAGATTAATCAATGCTTGCATATCGGTAAAAGAGATCTCGATATCGCGCATATCCTGATGATCTATTAAAGTAAACCAGATTTGGCTTATATCTTGCCAATCGGCATTACAAGTGGCAAATAAGCGGCCGGCCTGCGGCCAATTTTCGTCCTCAATAGCCTGATTTATCAAAGGCAATTGCCGATTTAATTGCTCGGCAGATAAATTAATATATCGATAAGAACCGGCACAAAATACCAAAATTACCGTTATAATGGCGGTTAATAATAAAGTTTCATGACGCATATCTACTCCTTTTCCTGTAAAAAAAACTGACCTTTATTATCTAAGCCGGCAATAAAAACCTGCCGATAATCGCTAACCTTGCATTTATTTATTTGCATGTTTAGCCAATTAATATCATAGCCGCAATTTTGTAAAGTTAAATTATTTATGCGCCCATCCTGAATTAAAATCTCTGAAGGCTTTTCTGGCATCAATTCCAGTCCAAGCTCCTCTACCTGGGCATTTCTTTTAGCCGTTTTAGGGAAAATGCTGAATTGACCATCGGTTTCCATCACAATAGTATCCAGCTCGGTAATATCAAAATAGCCTTGATTACGGCATAATTCGGTGATATCATTAATATTTAAGCGTAAGCGGCGCATTTGCTTTTGCTGCAAAAGGCCATTTGTCATCACAATTTCCGGCTTACCGCAAATTAGCCGCCTAAAAGATGGGCTTTTTAGATTAAGCAAAGATATGACAATTTCCAGCAGCATTAAAGTTAAAATAGGGATAAGGCTAACCATAAGCGGTAAGGTATTGCTTTGCATGGCCAAAGAAGCAATTTCCGAAATAATTAAAATTAGCACAAATTCAAAGGGTTGCAACTGCCCAAGCTGGCGCTTACCCATAAGACGTATAGCGGCTAGGGTAAATAGATATAAAAAAATGCTGCGCAGCATGATTAATGTCATAAAATACCCCTTTAAACAATTATTTGCATTTTAAGATGCGCAATTTGCCATCAGACTATGCAAAACTTTTTATAAAAAAAATGTATAAAAAATTTTTATTAATTTACAATATAAGTTATTGCTATTAAGGTGTTTTTCGTGTATAATAACTATATATTGTGTAGAAAAACGAAGTAATTTGTCATAACCACTTAATGGGAGGCATTTAATGAATAGTAGAGATAATTTAAGAAAAGCAGCCAAAGATTTATTTGGCGTAGAAATAGGCAGGCCCGAAGATGAGCTAAGCATGGGTGGTAATGGCCAACCGGCCTCGGTTGAGGATATAATCAGCGGCCATACCCGCTCGATTGAAGGCCCCCAAATGCCGGAAGTTACCGTGCTGGAGCCACGCAAGCATACCTCGGTTATTGCCGAGGGTACCAGCATTGTTGGCCGCATTTTAAGCGATGGCCATGTAGAAATTATGGGTAAGGTAGACGGCAATATTAATGCCGAAGGTGATGTAACCGTATGCGGCAAAGTAACCGGCGATATTGAAGGCGATCATTTAAAGATGTTTTCTTGCCAAGTAAAAGGCAATCTTACCGCCGAAAACAGGGTAATCGTAAATGACGAATCAACCATAATCGGCGATATTGCTACCGATAGCATCATCTTCGACGGCAAATTAAAAGGCAATATCAGTGCGAATCAAACTGCGGTATTTAATAGTAATTCATATCTATTGGGCGATATAACCACCTCTACCCTTTCGATTGATGCCGGTGCGGTAATCAATGGCATGGTAAAAACCTATATCGACTATGATGCCAACAGCCCCTTTGAAGATATGTAAATTAGCTTATTAAAATCATAATAAGCCCTAAAATATAAGTAAAGGGGCTGTCGCAAATAGTTGCGACAGCCTCTTTTTTGAAGTTTTAATCAATTTTTTTCAAAAAATTGCGGGGGTATTGGGGGCTGCGCCCCCAAGGTTTTAAAAAGGTTTTAAGCCAATACCCAAAAACTAAGCAAGCAAATCTAAATTTGCTGATAAAAGCTGGCAAGGGAAGCAAATTGGCTTAAAACCGGCGCCTTTTGGCGAAGCCAAAACAGCCCGCAATATCAAGCAAAAAACAAACAACCGTCATGGACGAAAAAAGATGCTGTCGCAAATGGTTATAGTTGCGACAGCATCTTTTTTGATTGATTATGTTTATTTGATGCGATTGCCGTTTTTATCAAAATTTTTTCTTAATGCTCTTTCTGTAGGTATAATTGTTCCAATTAAAGAAATCATTTGCAGGCCTAAAATAATTGTGCTAAAACAGCCTATCGTATTTGCATCTTTTCCCAGCACAAAAAACATTAATAGTATTGATAGCAATAAAAATCTTCCGCCATTATACCAAAGCTTTCCACAATAATTATGGGCAAACTTCCATGTTTCCTGATTTTTCATAGCCATAGATGTTCGATATCCATAAAATGCATTAATTTTTTTAGGTGGCGAGTTGATAAACTTTTTCCCAAAACCAATCATGATTAGAGGAATAAGCAAAAGCATTATTACCATAAAAATCCAAAAGCCCATACCCTAATCTCACTTTCTATTAAGCAATCTTTGCCGCTCCCAAAAGATAGCAAAGTTAACCACAACGGAGGGAAAGGGGAGGAAAACCGTCAGGGTTTTCCACTGCGCCAAAGCGCAGCGGACAAAAAGCAGCGACTAAACAGTATTATTGAAGCTATAACCGCCCAGGTGAAAACAAGCGACTAAAGAAAAATTATCCAGAAGCCAAAGCTGCTGCTCCAAAATAAAAAAACACCCAAAAGGGTGTTCTTTTATTTTGGAGCGGGCAAAGGGATTTGAACCCTCGACTTCGACCTTGGCAAGGTCGCACTCTACCACTGAGTTATACCCGCATGGTGCCTCGGGACGGAATCGAACCATCGACACGGGGATTTTCAGTCCCCTGCTCTACCAACTGAGCTACCAAGGCTGGCGGAACTGACGGGAATCGAACCCGCGATCTCCGGCGTGACAGGCCGGCATGTTAACCGCTACACCACAGTTCCGTATTTGGTGGGCAATGACAGGCTCGAACTGCCGACATCCTGCTTGTAAGGCAGGCGCTCTCCCAACTGAGCTAATCACCCATATAGTCCAGCTAGTAAAATTCCGCTAGCAAGGTTTGTTTTTGTTCCAGCAACTTTTTTATTATAACTCTTATTTATTAAATTGTCAAGTGCTTTTTTGAAATTTTTAGCAATTTTTTTTTAGCATTTGCATATTTATTATAAGAGTTAAAATTTAGTGCCAAAATTTATTACCTTAGATATTATAACAAGAACTGTTGCTTTTGTCAAGGGGGAATTATGTTAAATTTTATTTGGCTTATTTTATTGGCTGGCGGCATAATATATGCCCTGCTTAACGGTACAATTAATGATATCAGCACGGCTGCTTTTAAGGCCACGAGCGACTCAATTACCATTGCAATTGATATTTGTGGTATGCTTTGTTTATGGCTGGGGTTCTTAAAATTAGCCGAAAAAGCCGGCTTAATCAAAATAATTGCCGGCCTAATCTCCCCTATTGTGCGCCTACTTTTTCCGGATTTGGCCAAAAATGATCCGGCCTTGGGGGCAATTATTATGAATATTGCGGCCAACTTTTTGGGGCTGGGCAATGCCGCCACCCCTTTTGGCTTAAAGGCGATGGAACATTTACAGGCCAATAATCCTAATCCGCAGGTAGCAACCCCCTCGATGATAACTTTTTTGGTCTTAAACACCTCGGGGATTACCCTCATCCCTACCCTGGTGATTAGCCTGCGAGCGCAGGCCGGTAGCCTAAATCCTTCCGAAATCATCCTCCCGGCCATGATTGCCACCACTATTGGCACGATTTTTGCGATTATTTTCGACCGACTACTGCGCTATTTATATTTTAGGAGCTAAATTATGATTACAGAAATTGCCGGCCTTGCCATACCGCTTATTTTATTACTGGTTCCGCTTTTGGCCTGGCTAAGAGGGGTAGCGGTTTTTGAGGAATTTGTTAGTGGCGCTACCGAAGGATTAGGCCTTACTTTAAAAATTTTTCCCTTTTTACTGGGGATGATGCTAGCCATTGCCGTTTTTAGGGCATCGGGAGCATTTGATGCTTTAGCTAGTCTTTTAGCCCCATTATGCCAAAAAATCGGCTTACCGACCGAAGTTTTGCCGATTGCTTTATTACGACCATTTTCCGGCAGCGGGGCTTTGGCCTTAACCGCCGATATTTTGCATAATCAAGGAGCCGATTCGTTTAGCGGCCGCTTGGCATCGGTAATGCAGGGCAGCACCGACACCACCTTTTATCTTTTGGCCGTTTATTTTGGCTCGGTGGGAGTTATCAAGTATCGTTATGCCCCTTTAGTGGGCTTGGCTACAGATATTATTAGCTTTATCAGTGCATTTATTGCTTGTCAAATTATATTTGGTGGCTAATTGTTGTTTATAGCCCAAAACTATGATATACTATAATATAATATTTAATTGCCGAAAATTCTCGGCCTAAGTACGACCAAAATTTTTTTATGGCAGGATTATACGAAACAATATCAGGAGGACAAAGAATGGCCGAAATGCGTTTGCAAAAATTACTAGCCGAAAGAGGCATAGCTTCGCGGCGCGATGCCGAAAAATTAATCAGTGCCGGCCGAATTAGCGTAAATAATCAAGTTATCACCGAAATGGGTTATAAGGTAAAAGATTATAAAGATATTATTCTAATCGATGGCAAACCTTTGCCGGAAAAGCCGGCTTATATTTATATACTTATTCATAAACCGGTAGGCTATGTTTGCGCTGCCAAAGACGAAAAAGGCAAGCCCAGTATCTTGCGTTTAGTGCCCGATATTAAAGAGCGCATCTACCCTTTGGGGCGTTTGGATTATGATAGTTCCGGCCTTTTGATTTTAACCAATGATGGCGATTTAACCCAAACCCTACTCCATCCCAAATTTAAGGTAGATAAAACCTATTCGGCCGAGATTAGGGGGCCGATTTCGCCCGGCGATATGGATAAGCTAAGGCAAGGAATCGAGCTGGAAGATGGTATTACCGCCCCGGCACGAATTAGCCTAAAGCGCAGAGGCAAAACCTCGAGCCAAATCGAAATTACTATTCATGAAGGCAAAAAAAGGCAAATTCGCAGGATGTGCAAAGCAATTGGGCATCCGATTATCCGCTTACATCGTAATCGATTTGGCAGCCTAAATTTAGGCAAACTAAAGGCCGGCCAGTGGCGGGAATTAACCGCCAAGGAAATTAATAATTTAAAAAAGGAGGCCAATACAGATGTTGCAAAAAGCCGAACAAATCGGTCTGGTTCAAATTTACACCGGTAATGGTAAAGGCAAAAGCACTGCCGCTTTTGGCTTAGCACTTAGGGCTTGTGGTAATGATTTTAAAACGGTGATTATCCAGTTTATGAAGCAAGGCAAAGATTATTGCGAGATTAAGGCTTTAAGTTATTTGCCTAATTTGCAGGTATACAGTTATGGTACCGAAAAATTTGTAAAAAAGGGGCAACCCGATCAGGAAAATTTGGCTTTGGCAGCCCAAGCTTTGGCCAAAGCGCAAGAAATTATCGCCCAAAACGATGCCGATTTATTAATTTTGGACGAGCTAAATAATGCGCTTTATTTTGATTTAATTACGCTTAATCAGGCATTAAGCTTAATAAGCATCAAGCCGCCCCAAATGGAAATAGTGCTTACCGGCCGCAATGCGCCCCAGCAATTAATTGATATTGCCGACCTAGTAACCGAAATGAAAGAGATTAAGCATCCATATCAGCAAGGTATACAAGCACGCAAAGGGATAGAATATTAATGAAGAATATTATTGTAATAGGCGGCGGCCCGGCCGGGATGATGGCTGCCATAAGCGCAGCTATGGCCGGTGCTAAAGTTACTCTTTGGGAGCGCAACCCGGTTTTGGGCAAAAAGCTGGCCATTACCGGCAAAGGTCGTTGCAATATTACCAATCAATGCTCTATTGAAGAATTGATTGCTAATTTACCGGGTAATGGCCAATTTTTATATGGGGCTTTTAATCGCTTTAATACCGATGATATTTGCCGATTTTTTACCGATTATGGCCTAAACCTTAAAACCGAAAGAGGGCGTAGGGTTTTTCCAATGTCCGATAAAGCCCATGATGTTGTTGAGCTTTTAGCCAAGGTTTTAGATGAACAAAAGGTAGATATTCATTATCAAAGGCGTGCTCAAAAGCTATTATGGCAGGAAGGCAAAATTTGCGGCGCAGTTGATGATAAGGGTAAGCAGCAAGCAGCGGATGCACTAATTTTGGCAACCGGTGGCAAAAGTTATCCTTTAACCGGCTCAGATGGCGATGGTTATCGCTTGGCGCAGGCAGTGGGGCATCGGATAATCGATTTAAGAGCCTCCTTAGTTCCTTTAAACACCAAGGAAACTTGGCCGGCGGAAATTAGCGGCCTCAGCCTAAAAAATGTAACTTTAAAGGCAATTTGGCAGGATAAAATTATCGGCGAGGAATTTGGCGAAATGCTCTTTACCCATTTTGGGGTATCAGGGCCGCTGGTATTAAGCCTATCCAGGGCAATTACCGCCTTGCCGGAGCAAGGGCGAGGCTGTAAACTATCATTAAATCTAAAGCCTGCTTTAAGCGAAGAGCAGCTTGATTTGCGCCTGCAAAGGGATTTAAGCAAGGAAATACGCAAGCAAGTAGGCAATGCCTTAGCCGATTTATTGCCACAGGCCTTATGGCCGATTTGCTGGCAGCAGGCGCAGGTAGACCCGTTAAAAAAGGCTAATCAAATTAGCCGTAATGAGCGTAAGCAAATTATCCATACTTTACAAAACCTTATGCTAACAGTAGCCGGCCCCCGCCCTTTAAAAGAGGCAATAGTAACAGCCGGTGGTGTTGATGTAAAGGAGATTGTGCCTAAAACGATGGCTTCTAAAAAAATTAGCGGCCTATATATTTGCGGCGAATTATTGGATGTAGACGGTTTTACCGGTGGCTATAATTTGCAAGCAGCCTGGTCGAGCGGCTATATTGCCGGCCAGAGCGCTGCCTACATTTAGAGATTAAAACTTATTTTTTATTGTAAAAAAAGGGGAGCTATCGCAATTTTTTGCGACAGCTCCCCTTTTTTTAAGCAACCTATATAATTCAAGCCAAACCCATCTGCGCTAAAGGAAACAAAGCAAATCCAAATATCCGCCGATAAAGGTAAATAGACTGCAATTAAGCACGCGCCCATAATCCGAACCCATTTTTATCCCAGTTTGCCGGCTTCAT
>CAYJBP010000082.1:0-11499 GCA_964368605.1 uncultured Peptococcaceae bacterium
CAATAACCCAAACATCGGAATGGTCAAGACCATTCCCTACAAAACAAATCAAAAACAGCCAAAGCTGGGCTGGGTTCGAACAATATCGGTTTCCCTAAATTACAATTTATTTTGAATCTGTTCCTTTAATAGCTCTAGGGGCACTTGATCTTCATAATATATATATAAAACATCATATACTTCGTCTAAATCATCACCATCGCCTAAATCATAAGTTACCAGCAATTCCAAGCCATCCAAAGCTTCCTTATTGATCCGATCTACATGGATTAACTGATCCGGATAGGCATCCGCCAATAAGGCCTCGATAATTTGCGGATCATCGATAGTAATTTCTAAATCATCCAGCAGCATTTCGATACTTTGGCCAAAATCATACTCCTCACCAAACAAAAAGTATAAAGATTGCGGCGAATAAGGGATGATTTTAAGCTCTGCTACCTGCTGCGGCTTTAAATCGGAATCAAAATTAATATCGCTCAATAAGGCCAAGGTGCGGCTAAATTGGCTATAAATCGGTAGCTGTAAAGTATCCATATAACCATACAGTTCTTCGCTGCCCAGCTCATATTCTATACGGTATCTGTCCAAATAATTAATATTAATTGTTTGGCCATCGGCAATCGGCACATAAGAGTCTGTGGCAATGCCTAAGTAAATTAGGCCAATCGGCTGCAAATCGGCCATGCCTTTTAGTCCTAAATCCAGCCAATCGGCTTGTAAGGCGGCTATTAATTCATCTACCTTAGCTTGCTCTGTAATTTGCAAAACGCGCTCATCATCTAATAAAAATTGATCGCCGGTTTGCACTAAAGCAAGCTTGGCCTCGGCCAAATACTCTTGATCAAAAAGCGGATTAGCCTTTTGGCTAAACTCATCACTATAATAAATCGTGTGAAAAGCAGTATTGATATAACTTTCCTGCACATAAGGATAATAGCGATCAAAAGTGCGGCCATTTTGATAATACATGGTTACAGGCGCCCAGCGTAAATTGCCAAAGGCCTCTAAATTGCCATCTTCTTCAAAAATACGCATCACTTCCAGGCCATTATTGGCTATTTCATAAACGCTATCGATAATTTCCGGGCTTTGATAATTAATTTGCTCTTGATTATAACCATAATTATTCTCTAATTCCGGCACATAATAATCGGCTTGATTAAGATCAAAATTAACAGCCACAATATCATCACGATTAGGCAAGCGATATTGATAATTGGTTAAATCCAAAAAGCCAACTATCATCAAAAGCATTATAACCAGACCATAAACGGCCAGCGATTTAAGGCCATTGCCAAAGGAGCGGATATCAAATTCATAAATAATCTCCACAATCCAATGCAGTAATAGGCTGCCGATTATTAAGCCAACTACCATCCAGATAAGCTGATAGCCACCTAAATAATAGAATAATAAGCCAAAGCCCAAGGCCGGTAAGGCCAGCACAAAGTATTTAAGGCCAATTCGGCTTTGCTTAAAGGCAATAGCCGTGCCGGCCGCCTCGGAGGGGCGCCTGCTATACATAAATAGGCCTAAACCAATTAAGGCGGCAATAAGCAGCAAATAGATAAACGCGGTTAATAAGGAAAAATCTTGGCTAAAATAATGGAATAAAGGGGAAAGCTTAAAGGTAAAATCATTAAAAGTTGCCGGATTTGCATAGTTTAAATAAAAAATATGATTATAGGCACTAAATGCTTGAGCATAAAGAGGTAAGGCAATTAAGCTATAAGCATAAAGCAAAATAGATACAAAGGTATGGCCGCAGGCTAAGGTGCAAATAATACCAATAATATAAAAGGTGATAAAGAAAATAATATTCTTTAAAATAGTTGCTATTAAAATTACAGGATCGATTACAAAACCATAACCAAAGCTAATAGCAATTAATAGCGCAAGCAGGGTGCTGATTAAATAAATCGGCAGTACCGCCATAATGCCGGCGCAAAAATTACTAAAGAATAAACGCCGCCTGGAAATAGGCTGGGCATGATAAAAATCCAATCTTTTTTGGGAATGGCTATAAGCAAAAAAGGAAATCGAGATTATCGAAGCCAAAGCAACAATTAAAACAGCATTAAAGCTATTATCGGCCGCCACCAAAAATCCGCTAAGCATATGCGGAACTTGGCTGGGAATATTGGCCTGAATCATAATTAAAACCGGCAAAGGAATGGCCAGCAGGCAAATTACCGCAGTTAGCGCTATTGCCCAAGTATGCCGCCTTAAGGTAGCAAATATCAATTTAAAAAATGAGATTTTTAAGGTCATAGCCTGCTACCTCCGTTTCGCTAATAAATATTTCTTCTAAAGTAAGGGGCAGCATTTCATAAAATAGCGGATTATGGGCGCAAATAGCAGCCTCTAATTGCTCGTATTTAGCACGAGCCGTAATAATATGTACTCGCCCACGCTTTTCTTGCTTGATAATCTCGATATCGGGCAGTAGCTTTTCCGGTTCATCATTAAATACGCATTGTAGCTTAAAAATGCCTTGCTTCATTTCGTCCAAATCGCAAGATAAGAGGATGCCGCCTTGATGCAAAAGGCCAATATGCTCGCAAATATCCTCCAGCTCGCGCAGATTATGCGAGGCGATAATTGGGGTAAGCCCACGCTCGGCCATATCATGAGCCAAAAGGGCTTTTACGGCCTGACGCATTACCGGATCGAGGCCATCGAAGGTTTCGTCGCAAAAAAGATATTGGCAATTAGAACAAAGTGCTAAAATAACCGATAGCTGTTTTTTCATGCCCTTAGAAAAAGTTTTGATTTTACGGTTTTCGGCCAAGCCAAAACTTTTTAATAAGGAATTAAAACGATTGCTATCAAATTGAGGATAAATCATCCGATAATAATTATGCATGTCTTGGGGATTGCTATTGGCCAAAAAATATTGCTGATCGGATATATAAAAAATATTTTGCTTGATCGCAATATTTTCAAAAATATCTTGGCCATCTAAGGTAATGCGGCCTTGATCAGGCTTGATAATCCCGGCCGCCATCCGCAAAAAGGTAGATTTGCCGGCCCCATTGGTGCCGATTAGGCCAAAAACCGTATTGCTTTTAATAGTAGCATTGATATTGTTTACGGCCTTTATATCATTAAAACTTTTGCTTAAATTTATGGCTTCTATCATGTTATACCTCCTTTAGCTTGATTTAATTTGTTGGACAATCAAATTTATTTGCGCATTTATCGAGTCTAAATCTTCGCCTAGTCTAATTAATTCGGCGCAGCTATGGCCAATATCTTGATAAATTTGGACGCAGCGGCTTTGGCGAATAGCCGCAATATCGGAACAAACAAAATTGCCCTTGCCCTTGATGCTGTAAATAATGCCTTGGCGCTCCAATTCTTGATAAGCCTTTTGAATAGTATTGGGATTAATCGAAATTTCGCCGGCTAAAGCCCTAACCGAAGGCAATTGTTGATCGGGCTTAAATATGCCTAAGCGCACCAAATCGCTAATTTTAGCGGCTATTTGCTCATAAATTGGGCGGCGATCATGATAATCGATATATATCATATAGCGCTCCTTTCATGTGTATTGTTACACATAGTACAGTTGGTACAGTTTTAGTATAAACGATTATTAGGGCTTTGTCAAGCATAATATTGGCTTAATATTTAAATAAAAAGTTTAAAATCAATAAAAAAACTTGACATGCTTATCAAAACATGATAATCTATTTAGGTGTCTATTTAGATAAATTTTATTAGATAAAGAAGTTTTTGGGAGGTGTTTTCCATGAGAGTAGCTGTTACCCTAGCCTGCGGCGAGTGCAAAAGAAGAAATTATATGACCAGTAAAAATAAAAAAACAACACCCGAGCGTATTGAGTTTAAAAAGTATTGCAGCCATTGCCGTACGCATACCCTGCATAAAGAAACCAAATAAGCTGTAAAAGGAAGTGATTTAACATGGCCCCCAAAACAGAAGTTGTTAATCGTGGCGGTAAATTCAAAACCTTTTTTAAAGGGGTATTAAGCGAGCTTAAAAAAGTTCATTGGCCGGATAAAAAAACCTTAATTACCTATACCGGGGTAGTTGTTGTTACCGTGCTTATACTTTCGTTGGCCATTTCCGGCTTGGATTGGATTTTTACCAACTTAATTAGATTAACCTTAGGCATAGCTTAAGAGGAGCGCTATCATGATAAAAGAATGGTATGTTATCCATACCTATGCCGGGTATGAAAATAAAGTTAAAGCCAATCTCGAAAAAAGAGTTGAATCCATGAATATGGAGGAAAATATCTTTAGAGTAATTGTACCTATGGAAAACGAGGTGCAAATTAAAGGCGGCAAACGTAAAATTGTGCCCCGTAAAGTATATCCCGGCTATGTGCTGGTAGAGATGAACCTAACCGATACTTCTTGGTATGTAGTGCGCAATACGCCCGGTGTTACCGGCTTTGTCGGTACCGGCGCTAAGCCTGTGCCCCTACATCCCGAAGAAGCCGAAACCATTTTGGCCCAAATGGGCTATATGGAAAATAGAATTAAAGTTAATTTTGCCATTGGCGAAACTATTCGCATTATCGATGGCCCTTTTGCCGAAGTTGTAGGCGATATCGAAGAAATTTTTGCCGAAAAAGGCAAAATGCGGGTTATGGTTAATATGTTTGGCCGCGAAACTCCGGTAGAGCTCGAGTTTGAGCAAGTAGAAAAGCTTTAATTCCTAAATTGCCCTTGCGGTGGCTAAAATTTTAGCCGCTTTAAGTGGGAGGGGGTATGCCCCCCGTCATAACCACATTTAGAATGAGGAGGTGCCAGTATGGCCAAAAAAGTAAGCGCTGTTGTTAAACTGCAAATCCCGGCCGGTAAAGCAAACCCTGCCCCGCCGGTAGGCTCGGCCTTAGGTCCGCATGGTGTTAATATCATGGGCTTTTGTAAAGAGTTTAACGAAAAAACAGCTAGCCAACCGGGGATGATTATCCCTGCGGAAATTACCATTTATGAAGATCATAGCTTTACATTTGTGTTAAAAACTCCGCCTGCAGCTGTTTTACTATTAAAAGCAGCAGGTATCGAAAAAGGTTCCGGCGAGCCTAATCGTACCAAGGTAGCAAAAGTAACTAAAGATCAAATTAAAGAAATTGCTACCACCAAAATGCCCGACTTAAATGCTGCCAATATCGATACCGCAATGCTGATGATTGAAGGTACAGCCAGAAGCATGGGTATTATTGTTGAAGGTTAATTTAAGTATTAGTGGGAGGATTTATTCCGAAACACCACAAAGGAGGTTATTGTATGCCCAAACATGGTAAAAAGTATAATGATGCCATCAAGAATTATAATTTGGCCGATTATTTTGAGCCGGCCGATGCTGTTAGCAAGGTTAAGGAAAATGCCAAAGCCAAGTTCGACGAAACCGTTGAATTAGCCATCCGCTTAAACCTAGACCCACGCCAGGCAGATCAACAAATTAGGGGTGCTGTTGTTTTACCCCATGGTACCGGTGTTACCAGTACCGTTTTGGTATTCGCCAAAGGCGAAAAAGCCAAAGAAGCCGAAGCTGCCGGTGCCGATTTTGTAGGCGCCGAAGACATGATCGAAAAAATCCAAGGCGGCTGGTTCGATTTTGATGTAATTGTAGCCACCCCCGATATGATGGGCTTGGTTGGTAAATTAGGTAGAGTTTTAGGCCCCAAAGGCTTAATGCCTAACCCCAAAACCGGTACCGTTAGCATGGATGTAGCTAAAGCCATCAACGAAATTAAAGCCGGTAAGGTAGAATATCGTTTAGATAAAGCTGCCAATATCCATTGCCGTATCGGTAAAGCATCTTTTGATGCCGATAAATTATTAGAAAACTATACTACCATTGTTGATATTCTTTTAAAGGCCAAGCCTTCTGCTGCTAAAGGCCAATATATCAAGAATATCACTGTTTCTTCTACCATGGGCCCCGGCGTTAAAATCAACCCGGTTAAGCCTTTAGGTTAAGCACTGTTTTAATTGCATATCAAGCCATAGACAGTTGGTTCTTAATTGATTAAAATGCCAACCGAGGCCTTAAGGATAAATGGGGTATTATGCCCTTTTAAAGCCTTGGCCTTATGGCTAAGGCTTTTTATATTAAGTAAGTAAAGAGGAGGTGTTTTAGTGGATAAAAAACCGCAAATGCTTGCTAAAGAAGCTGAAGTTGCCCGCCTAAAAGAATTGTTTGCCAATTCCCAGGCTGTTGTTTTAACCGATTATCGTGGTTTAACTGTAGCCCAAGATGTTAAATTAAGGGCTAAGTTAAGAGAAGCCGGTGTTGATTATAGTGTTGCCAAAAATACTTTAATTAAGCTAGCCTGCCATGCCAATGATATCGATTCTTTCGATCCTTATTTAGAAGGCCCAACTTCGATTGCCTTTACCCAAGAGCCGGTGGAATTAGCAAAATTGATTACTACTTTCCTAAAGGACAATAAAAAAGGTGAAGTTAAATGCGCACTTTTAGGCGATAAATTAATTAGCGCCCAAGAGGTAGAAGCTTTGGCCAAATTACCCTCTCGCGAGGTATTACTGGCTCAAGTTGTGGGCATGTTTGCCGCCCCGATGGCCAATTTTGCCGGGGTTACTTCCGGTATTTTGCGTCAATTGGTTACCGTTACCGATCAGGTACGTGAACAAAAAGCCAAGGCCGAGGCTTAAACTTTTGGCCTAAACAAAAAATAAATAAAAACAAAATTTTAGGAGGAACTATAAATGTCTAAAGTAAATGAAATCTTGGATATCGTAAAAGAGATGACCGTTTTGGAATTAAGCGAATTAGTTAAAGCTTTTGAAGAGGAGTTTGGTGTATCTGCTGCAGCTCCTGTAGCTATGGCTGCTGCTCCTGCTGCCGGCGATGGCGGCGGCGCTGCTGCTGAAGAAAAAACCGAGTTTGATGCTGTATTAACCGGTTTTGGTGCCAATAAAGTTGCTGTTATTAAAGTAGTTCGCGAAATCACCGGCTTAGGCTTAAAAGAAGCCAAAGAATTGGTTGAAGGCGCACCTAAGCCTCTTAAAGAAGGCGTTAGCAAAGAAGATGCCGAAGCTATCAAAGCTAAATTGGAAGAAGCCGGCGCTACTTGCGAAGTTAAGTAATTATTGCCCCTCAAAAGGGCTTAAAAAGACGGATAGCACATTGCTATCCGTCTTTTTTTATTGGCAGAGCGGATGGTAGTGGTTAACTAAACTAAGGCTTGGTAATGCCGTATGAAGCCGGCCCAGCTTTGGTTTTTTTTGATTTGTTTGCATTTTGTAGGGAATGGTCTTGACCATTCCGCTGTTTGGGTTATTGTTACCTATTGTTAGCTGGACTATTTTAATTTTTTGTTGCTCATTGCTAGCTGGATTGTGGGTTATTAATGTTTTTTGGCGGATAGTTAGTTTGGTTTGTGTTTCGTGGATAGTTAGGCTTTCTTATCCCTTCCTACATTGGCTTTTGCGCTATAGCTACGTGCAAGCTGTGTCTTTGCGAAGCAAAGGCCAGATAATGCTTCCGCTAAGGCCGTATAACTCGTCGCTTATGCTCCTCAAACAGATAAGCCCTTTATTTTTCATTTCCCAGACGGGGCAAAAATCGCCCCACCTGAAAAATGAAAAATACCGCTCCAACTACTTTTGTTAGTTTAATAAGTTGTCTTATTACGTAGGTACTTTGGTCACCCGTCTTATCTTCGTTCGCTAATCTTTTAGGGTGTTCGACTTGCTACGGATTACGGGCGCGTGCTTAAGCAAAACCACATTTTTATTAACAGCCATAATTTTATGGCCTATAAATATTTACCTGTAATACTATTTGGATTTTTAGATAGCTCTAAAGGAGTGCCGCTGGCAATGATTGCTCCGCCCTTATCACCACCTAAAGGCCCCATTTCGATAATATAATCGCTTTGGGCCAGCATATCAAGTGCATGCTCGATGATAAAAACCGAATTGTTTTGTGATACTAATTTTTGCAATAATGCCAAAAGCCTGCCCCTGTCTTCCGGATGTAGGCCTGTAGTAGGCTCGTCTAAAAGATAAAGAGTATGATCTTGGTTGCCTTTAGCAAGCTCTTTTGATAATTTAAGCCTTTGGCATTCGCCGCCGGAAAGCGTCGTGGTGGATTGCCCCAGCTTTAAATAGGCAAGCCCCACCTCGTTTATAGTGATCAGCTTTTTCATAATATCTTTATTGTCTGCAAAAAATTCCAAGTTTTCGTAAACGGTTGCATTTAAAATATCGGAAATACTTTTGCCTTTATAGGTTACAGACAATACCTTTTTAGTAAATCTATGCCCTTTGCAAACAGGGCAAACAACTTCCACATCATCTAAAAACTGCATATCAAGGGCAATAAAGCCCAGCCCTTCACATTTTTCGCAGCGTCCACCTTTAATATTAAAAGAAAAGTCGGCGGGCTTTAATTTTAGCTTTTTTGCCTCGGGTCTCGCCGAAAAAAGCTCCCTAATAAGTGTAAAAACCTCGGTATAAGTAGCGATATTGCTGCGGCTTTGCCTGCCAATAGGGCTTTGATCAATTTTAATCCATTGCTTAATATGCTCCAGCCCACCAATAGCTTGCGCATTGCTGCGGCATTCAATTACATCAAAAACCAAAGAGCTTTTACCGCTGCCCGATACCCCTGCAAAAGCAATCAATCGGCCAAGCGGAACCTTAACCGAAACATTTTTAAGATTATTAGCCTTAGCATTAATGATTTCTAAATATTTAGCGGCCTTAATTTCTTGGCCATTAGGCACAGGGCTTTCCGCCCTTAAATATTTTGCCGTTTTAGAAACAGGGTTGGCCGCCACCTCTAAAGGCTTGCCGCAGGCAATTATTTCGCCGCCTAAAGAGCCGCCCTCTAAGCCAAAATCCAGCATATAATCGCATTCTTTAACAAAGTTTAAATCATGCTCGATTACAATAATAGTATTGCCTAAATCGCGTAGCCTTTTTAGCGCATTTAAAAGCAATTGAGTATCCTTAGCATGAAGCCCCGTTGTTGGTTCATCTAAAATATAAAGCACGCCGGTTAGGCCGCTTTCTAAAATGGCGGCCAGCCTTAAACGCTGGCTTTCGCCACCCGATAAGCTAAAAACAGGACGGCTTAATGATAAATAATCCAGGCCGATTTTAATGATGCCATTGATCCGCTTTAAGGTATCGCCGATAATCGCATCTGCAATATCCCGCCCCGAAGCCGATAAATTTTTATGCATAGCCATGATAAAATCGCGCAGGGCCGCCATACTATAACTGCTAATTTGCGTTATGGTTTGACCTTCGATTTTTGCGGTTCGGCCATCAAAGCCAAGCCTTGTGCCTTGGCATTCATCGCAATCAATAGTGCCTATGGCCGCTGCAATAATCGGGCTGGCCACCTTTTTAGTAGTAGATTCAAGCACTTTTTTATTAACAAATGTGCGCAATCCTTCAACATAGCCATCCATAACCCGCTTGGGCTTTTTGATATTGGGAAATATCTTTTTAAATTCATCACAATCAACGCCATCCATCAAAACCAATAATTCCAGTTGATTAAAGTCTTTTATCGGCTTTGATACATCAAAATTAAAGCCATAATGTTTTCCGCAAGCTTCAAATACATTAGAATAATGCTCGGCAAACACTTCGTTTTCCCAAATTTTAATAGCGCCCTCTTTAATAGTTAGGTTATAATCGATAATTTTAGAAAAGTCTACATCCTTAATAACACCGATGCCCTTGCATTTGGGGCAAGCGCCCTCGGTTTTATTAAAAGAAAAGCTGGCCATACTAAGATGGGCTAGCTTTATTTTGCAGTTTGGGCAATTTATATCGGCAAAATCGATCTCTTCAGCCATATCAAAACCGGGTGCTATTTGGCAGCCGCAATTAGGGCAAATTCTGCTAGCCAGTTTAGCATAAAGAATACGCAAATAAGTAAGTATTTCGGTATAAGTTCCAATGGTCGAACGAGGGTTTTTTGAAAGCCTTCTTTGCCCTATGGCAATTGATGGTGATAAGCCGATAATGCTATCTACTTGCGGCTTATTAAGGCCATCGGTAACCATACCCATCGATTCTAAGTATTGCCTTTGACATTCTTTTTGCAAAATATCCATGGCAAAACTAGATTTGCCGCTACCCGATACGCCTGTTAAGGCCACTAATTGGTATTTGGGTATTGTTGCCGTGATATTTTTAAGATTATTTTCCCTAGCCCCGATAATTTTAATTAATTGATTAGTCATTTATTTTTTAGTTTCCTCCATCAAATAATCGGCCATATAATTAAGTATTTCGGCAAATATGGCTTTTTTATCCTCGTCAAAATGCTGGTCTACGGCATCAATTAGGGTTGCTGCCCTGGTATCTTCACTACTTTGCAGCAAGCTTTTTGCCAAAGATAAATAAGTAACCCTTTTATCCTCGGTGGATTGGGTTTTAATAATCAAACCTTTATTAGCCAGCTCATTTACCTTTTGCGTGGTTGCCGGCCGCGAAAGATTAAGCCTGGCAGCAAGTTCGCTAATTGTCATGTTTTGTTTATGATTGATGATAAAAAGCTGCAATATATCCGCATAAGGCAATGTACTGCCAATCTTGCTATCGCGAATACTCTTATAGCAATCGATATCAACCGCACTCATAAACCTAAAATATGCCTCTTTCATATAGGGCTCCTTAGATAATTAGTTTCGATTTTGGAATTATATCATAGCTTGTATTTGATGTCAAGATAGTTTCGATATTGAAATTAGTTTTTTTTAAAGTATAAAAAAGAGGTTGTCGCAGTTTTTGCGACAACCTCTTTTGGCTGCATTTTTTAAGCTTTATTCACGCTGGCAATAGCGGCATTGATTTTTTCCTTGGGGCAATTAGCTTCAAAGAATACATCCACATGATCTTTGGGTAAGGGTTGTGTCATTAAAGAGACCACAACCATCATCACAAACGAGATTATTGTGCCCGGCACAAAAGAGTGAACTATGCCCGATAAACCAGCAAAATACCAGATAATCGATGTTAAAGAACCGATTACAATAGCAGCAAAGCAGCCCTGGGTAGTAGCACGCTTCCAGTATAGTCCTAAAATAATCGGGGCAGTAAACGCTGCACCAAATACACCGGCCGACATAGTTGCCAAAGCCCAAACAAAGTCTAGCGGGCGCAATGAGCCTAAGCAAATTACAATTAAAACAATGCCGGTAGTAATACGGGAAAGTTTAATCGACTTGGCAGGATCTACTTTGATGCCTTTTTCCGAGGTACGATAATCTTCGTAAATATCTTTGGCAATAGAGCCGGAAGATGTTAGAACCAAGGCGGCAACAGTAGAGAAACCGGCAGCCAAAGCTCCGCATAAGAAAATGCCGGAAGCCACAGATCCACCAAAGGTGGCAGCCACAGTGGGCGCGATTAAATCTACATTTTCAAATAAAACCGATTCGAATAGATATAAGGCGCCAACCCCGATAATAGCGGTGCAAACCCAATAAATAATTTGCCAATAAACCGAAACTCTAATTACCGCACTAA
>CAYJBP010000083.1:0-11270 GCA_964368605.1 uncultured Peptococcaceae bacterium
CATCACGAAACTAACATCAAGCACTATTTATTATATGATAAGGAAATTTTTATGCCGACAATTTATCTTTTAAGCCTAGGCTGCGCCAAAAACGAGGTAGATAGCCAAAATATGAGCGCCCTTTTAACCAATCAGGGCTTTATTATGACAGGTAACCCCGAGCAGGCGCAGGTTATAATAGTTAATACCTGCGGTTTTATCGAAGATGCTCAAAAAGAAAGCATTGCTGCCTTTTTGGATTTGGCCGCTTTTAAGGAGCAGCAATGTCGGCTTTTAATTGCGGTTGGCTGCTTGGTCGAAAAATTTGAGGACGATTTAAGGCAATCTTTGCCGGAAATTGATTTGTTTTTAGGCAGCCAAAATTTTGGCCAAATTGGCCATATTATAAGCAAGGCCTTAAAATTGCCACCCTGCCCAATTATTGCCGAAGATAGGCTTTATCAGGAGCGTATTAAGCTAAAGCCAACTGTAAGCGCCTATTTAAAAATTGCCGAAGGCTGCGATAAGCATTGCACATACTGCCTTATCCCTAAATTAAGGGGGCCTTATCTTAGCCGCAAACCGCAAGATATTTTGGCCGAGGCCACTGCTCTTGCCGCCCAGGGCGTGCAAGAATTGATTATTTTAGCCCAAGATATTTGTGCCTATGGCCATGATTTAGCCGATCAGCCCAAACTTGCCAACCTATTAGATGATTTAGCCGCCTTGCCTTTTACCTGGATTAGGCTGCTATATGCTTATCCGGAGGATATTGACGAGCCTTTATTGCAGGTGATGGCCAAGCATGATAATATCTGCAATTATTTGGATATCCCAATTCAGCATAGCGATGATCGGATTTTGAAATTGATGGGGCGCAAGACTAATCAGGCGCAAATTAAGCAAAAAATTGCCTTGATTAAGCAATATTTGCCCGATGCTGCCCTGCGTTCGACGATGATGGTTGGCTTTCCCGGCGAAGATGAGGCTGCTTTGAGTAATTTGCTCGATTTTATCAAGGAAATACCTTTTACCTGGTTAGGGGTATTTGCTTTTTCGCCGCAAGAAGATACACCTGCTTTTAATATGCCTAATCAAATCGATGAACAAACCAAAATCTATCGCCGTGATTTAGTTATAGATACCGCCGCTTTTGCCTCCGGCCAATATTTAGAACAATATATAGGCAAGCAGCTAAAGGTGCTGATAGAAGGCCCGGCTTTAGCTTATCCCCCGGATTGGTATGCTGCACGCAGCGCCTATCAAGCGCCGCAAATCGATGGCCAGGTTTTGATTTATAGCAAACAGCCTTTGGCTACAGATAGCTGGCTCGATATCATTATCACCGATATCGATGGCTTTGATTTAATTGCTAAACCACGGTAAAATATCCTTTTGTTTAAATTCAATCTAAACCTAAATTTAAGAAAGAGGTTGCCTATGTCTAAGATGAATATCGCCAATCGAATTACTATTTTAAGAATATTTTTGATCCCGGTTTATGTAATTTTGGCCTTGGCCGATTTTAATGGCCATGATCTTTTGGCGGCTTTGGTTTTTGTTATCGCCGCCTTTAGCGATACTTTAGATGGCCTAATTGCCCGTAACTTTAATATGGTAACCAATTTGGGCAAATTTTTAGATCCGCTGGCCGATAAGCTTTTGGTTAGCTCGGCCTATATAACCCTAATTGCTTTGGATAGAATGGCCGCCTGGATTGTGATTATTATCATTTGCCGCGAATTTGCGGTAAGTGGCATGCGTATTTTAGCCGCCGATGCCGGGGTGGTTATTGCGGCATCGCCTTTGGGCAAGATTAAAACAATAAGCCAAATGGTTAGTATTACCATGCTATTAATAGGCAGCCTAAGCTGGCCTAATTGGTATTATCTGCTTACCGATATTGTGGTGTGGATATCCTTAATTACAACCATAATTTCCGGCTTTGATTATTTGTATAAAGGCCGTAAATACTATTTATAAATACCATTTATAGGAGATTGTATGCAAGCACAAAAATTAGCAGCTTTATTAAAGCAGCATCATTTAAGCCTGGCCACGGCCGAATCCTGCACCGGGGGCAAAATTGCCGCCGCCATTACCGATATGCCCGGTAGCTCGGCTTATTTTGGCTATGGCCTGGTAACTTACAGTAATCAAGCCAAAATTGCTCTTTTGCAGGTACCGGCCATCATTATCGAGCAATTTGGCGCTGTAAGCAGCCAAACCGCCGAGGCCATGGCCAGAGGCATCAAAAATTTAGCCCAAGCCGATTTAGCCTTAGCCGTAACCGGCATAGCAGGCCCCGATGGCGCTACCGCCCAAAAACCGCTAGGGCTAGTATATATAGCGGCTCTTTTTGCCGATAAGTTAATAGTAGAAGAGCATGTTTTTAGCGGCAATCGGCAGCAAGTGCGCAATGCTACCGTAGAACAGGCTTTAATCTTAGGCCAAACCATAATAGGAGAAAATATATGAAAAAACACCAAGCGCTGCTATCGATTATGCTGTTAAGCCTGCTGGTTTTGGCCTTAAGTGCCTGCTTTAACAGTGGTTTAAGTGATATCGAAACTGTAAATTATCAAAATGCCGCCGGTTATAGCCTGGCTATCCCGGCCGATTGGCAACTGCTAAGCGAAGATTCTAAAACCACCACCTATACCAATGCCGAGGGTAATGCTGCGCTTTTGATTATCAATGAATTAGGCGGCGAGGCCTATTATCCTTTAAGTGAAATTGCCGAGATGATTGGCCAAAATCTTCTTTATAATTTGGCGGCCACCAATTTGGATTTGCCAACTACCAATACGCAATCGCGCGCCGAAATTATGGGCAGCCTAGAGGGCGAAGCCCTAGAAGAAATGCTATTAAACGAAGATGAGCCAAGCCAAGAAGAAGCGGCAGCCACACAGGCCATCGAGGCCGAAATGGCAAATATTGGCCAGGATAGCTGGCATCAAAGCGAGATTATTGTTGATAGGGAGGATACTTGGCGCAGTATTTGGCAGCATCAGGCCGAAGATACTATTGTGATAGCCGATTTATATATCGAGCGCCCACTGGATGGCATGCGCTACTATTTAATCCTAATTAGCGGCCTAAGCGAGCATCAGGCGCTGGAAACTGTTTATAGCGGTATTATCGATAGCTTTAAAATAGATGCCGATCGTGCCGAATTATATCAGGCGATGAGCGAGCAAAGGGATGATTTAGGTGCCTTTGATTTTGAAACATTACCCGAAGAAGATGAGCAAGATGAGGCTGGCGAGCAGGATGAGACGCAAGAAGATGATATTAATTCGGATGCTCCTACGCATTGATGATAAGGAATAATTATATATTAGCTATAATGATATTTAAAAGATTAAAGTATAGTAAATTATGCTTATACTAAAGCTAACAATAAATATGCATATAATAAGGAGGAGAAAAGATGAAAGTAACAAGTTTGGGCATAGTAAACGGTATTATCGAGGATAAATACGGCAAGCATGGCGAGCATTTTAATAGCCATGGTATGCCTACTTATTCGCTGCCACTTAAAATTGAAGATGCGCCGAAGGAAACTAAATCTTTTGCCATTGTTTTAGAAGATAAAGATGCTTTTCCTGTTAGCGGAGGTTTTTCCTGGATTCACTGGACAGCCGCCAATATCCAAAAAAACGAACTTGCCGAAAACGAAAGCCAAACAGCCACCGATTTTGTGCAAGGTCTAAATAGCTGGATGAGCATGCAAGGTGGCAATCAAAGCAAAGAATTATCGGCCTTTTATGGTGGCATGGCTCCGCCCGATGCGCCGCATATTTATGAAATTCATGTTTATGCCCTCGATAGCATTTTGGATTTACAAAATGGCTTTTTATACAATGATTTGTATAAGCAAATGGATGGCCATATTTTAGATCAGTTTACGCTTAAAGGCCAATATCGTAATTAAAAATTAATTATATAATGTAGAAATTTGTAAGAAGCGTTTAGCGAATTATAGAATTTACCTAATTGGCATTGGCCGTAGGGAATAGCTAAACGCTTTTTTGTTTAGCCCCATACCCCTATTCAGGAAATTTTAGGTATAAAAGCATTTAAAATTACTCATACTAGCCTTGTAATCCTAAATATTTAAGGAGGCTAATTTATGAATAATTTTCCTAAAGAACCAAAATTTCGCTTTCCCGATACTAAGAAAAAGCCTGCTATGCGCAGCGGTAATGGCTGGCAATGGTTTGGCACTATTGCCATTATCCTGGCTTTGGTGGGTATATTTACCTATCAAAATCCCCAGATTTGGCAAAATCAGCAGCTTGCCGATAATGGCTTAGATAGCAATCTGGTCAATAATCTTTATAGCGATGCCGATTATAATACGCCGCTACCCGAGCCGGAAATTATTGATGTTGATCAATTAATTGCAGCCCAAGCAGAACAAGACAGCTTAAATCAGGCTGCCGCCGATGCTGTTACGGACTCGGACGAGCAAGCCGCAAATGCGCAAGCTGCTGATATCCCCGAGCCGGATGCCGACCAAAATAATGCTACACAAGCAAGCGAAGATCAACCCCCTACCACCGAGCAGGAAGGCACCAGCCCCGGCAATGATGCAGATGGCGAGCAGGATGATTTGCTTGATCAAATGCAGGTAATTGCGGTAGAAAGCCAGCCGCCGCTTTGGCAAATGCCGGCTAATGGCCAGCTAAGCCGAGCTTTTGGCTATGGGCTTGATCCTACCCATGATGATTATCGCTTTCATAATGGCTTTGATTTGGAATTGGCGGTAGGCAGCCCGGTTTTTGCGGCCGCCGGCGGTAAGGTGCTGGAAGTAGAAGCGGATGATTTGGCCTTTGGCGGCATTATTACCATCGAGCATAGTAATGGTTGGTATACTATTTACAAATGTTTAGAACCGGCGGTTAATGTTGGGCAGGCGCTTAATGCCGGCGATCAAATCGGTACTATTGTCAATTCGCCACCTGCCGAGGCAGCGCAAAGCAGCCATCTGCATTTTGAGATGATATTAGATGGCAAATATCAAGATCCGCAATTATGGTTATAATATGAAAGAAGGGCTATCGCATAAAGCTATTTGCGATAGCCCTTAAAGTTTTTTTGGTTCTTTTTTTACAAAAAAAGAATGGTTTTAATCTTTTAATCTTTCTTTCAATTATATAAATTAAAGGCTATGTAAGCTAGCTAAGCGCCCTTAAACAAAAGCAATTTTTGATTAGAATTGATAAAATTGAAAGAAAGCTGCTATTTTTATTTGCGGAGCGAATAAAAATGAAGTGCTCTTTGTTGGTATATTTGTTATCTTGATTATGATGGTTTAACCCCAGCTTGCAGCCCCATGGTAATATCTACACCAAACTATTGCTTTTTTAGCCAAAAAATGGTAAAATTTGATTAATACAAGCAGTTAAACTAGCCATAAGGAGCAATTATGCAAATCAAAAAGCCAATTTTCACCCTAATCTTAAGCTTAATCTTTAGCATTAATTGGGCAAGCCCACTTTTGGCTGCCGAATTAGCCCCCGATGCAGAACCTGCCAAGCCCGGCGGCAGCGGCGCTTTAGAACAAAACGATTTTGATCTTAATCTGCTTAATTATTTAGAGGAAGATCAACTTATTCCCACCGATGCTGCCATAATCGAGCTGCAAATCGGCAATCCTTTAATGTATGTAGACGGCGAACAGCAGCAGGTGGACGAAGGGGCCGATACCGCCCCTTTAATCGAAGATGGCCGCACCCTAGCGCCGGCAAGGGCTATTGTGGAAAGCTTAGGTGGTGTTATCGATTTTGATGATAATAACAAAGAGGTTATCGTTGATTATGAGGGTAAGGAAGTTACTTTTCAGCTAAATAGCGATTTGGTGCAAATTGATGATGGTGAGAATCGGCAAACGGAGCAAATGGATGTGGCGGCAAGCGTGCAAAATGGCCGTACTATGCTGCCAATTGCCATATTATCGGATATTTTAGATTGCGAAGTTACCTGGCTTGAAGATGAAAAAGTTGTAATTATCGAAAATGAATTTGTTACCAAACGGCTTTTGGTTAAAATGGCAAATCAAGATGATATGCCGCAAATTTTAGCCGAGCAAGGCCAGGTTTTTGAAAGCGGTGGTGGCCTTTTTGTTGTGCAGTTTAATAATGCGCAAACGGCGGCCGCTTATTATCAGGACTGGCAAAATGATGCGGCGATTAGCTATGTGGAAATCGATCGCCTAATCAATACGCTAAAAAGAGGCCAAAGCAGTTTTAGTAATCAGGATAATCAAAATCAGCAAGCACTTCCGTACCCGGCGGCGATACCTAATACCCAAGCAGCAAGTTTATCCTGGGGCAGTGCTCGCATAGGGGCAGATAATATGCTAAATTATCTGGGCAATAATACTAATCAGCTAAGGGTTGCCGTGCTGGATACCGGGGTAGAGTATAATCATAGCTTTTTAAATGGCCGTGTATATAGCAGCGGTTATAATGCCTTTGATGGCTCGGGCGATATTAGTGATAGGCATGGCCATGGTACAATGGTATCGGGTGTTATTATTGATAATACCACGCCCTATACCTATGTGTTGCCGGTAAAGGTTTTGGATGATAGCGGCAATGGCACTTTGCTTACCGTGATTAATGGTATTAAGTATGCAGCTAATCAGGGTGTGGATATTATTAATATGAGCCTGGGCGGTGCTAGCCATTCTACCAGCATAGAAGCTACTATTGATGCCGCTGTTGCCCAAGGCGTAGTGGTAGTAGTGGCCGCCGGCAATGAATCGATGGATACTTATTATTTTTATCCTGCCCATAGCCAAAAGGCAATTGTGGCCTCGGCAGTAAATAGTTATGATAATTTTTCGTATTTTTCCAATTATGGGGAAAGCGTAGATGTAGCTGCACCAGGCGAATCGATATATACCAGCTATATCAACAATAGCTATACTTATACCGAGGGTACTTCTTTTGCCAGCCCCTATGCGGCCTCGGCGGCGGCTTTAATTTTGGCCGATCAACCGCAGCTAAGCCCGGCGCAGGTAGAAGCATATATTCAAAGCTCGGTTGATGATCGGGGCTCTGCCGGCAAAGATTATTATTTTGGCTATGGTATTTTAAATTTAAATCATTATTTAGGCACTAACTTGCCAATACCCGAACCAGAACCTGAACCAGAACCCGAGCCAGAGCCAGAGCCTGACCCCGAACCGGAACCCATGCCCGATCCCGATCCGGATTTAGGCTGGGATGATGATTTTTGGGATGATTTATGGGATGATGATTTTTGGAATGATTATGATCCGGAGCCTACGCCTGAACCTGAGCCTGTGCCTGATAATGGGCAGGGTAGTTTAGATTTAAGCCATAATCAGATTAGTTTAAAGAGTGGCGAGGGTTTTTATTTGCAGGTTAACGAGCCTATTTATAGTGGCATATCGATTAGCAGTAGTGGCAGTGCCGGCTTAAGCATTAGCACCAGCACCAATAGTGGTGATTATTCGGCAACAATTTATTGCCGTGCCACGGGGGTTGGTACTTCGCTAATTACGGTGCAGGTTGGTAATAAAATTGGTTATTGTACGGTAACTGTTACATATTAATATGTGTTTTGATATGTATTTTAAAAAAGGCTGGCCCGATAATTTTGGGTCGGTCTTTTTTGTTGTTTGGGTTGGGGAATTGGTGGGGTTGGCGCAGTAAAAGTTGGCGATGGCAGCGGGAGAGCATGGAAGCCCTCCCCTACAGAATATAGTGTGTAAGCTTGCCGAATACCTTAACTTATATTGGAAGGGACAAGAAAGCCTTTCAACACACGAAATACTGACCAAACTAAATATCCGCCGAAAATGTAAGTAGCCTGCAATCCAGTTAGTAACCAGCAGCAAAAGAGTAAATCAGAACAACCAAGCAATCAAAAAATCCATACAAAACTCCAAAAACGTAAAATTGTCAGAATATTAAATCTAAAATTTACAAAAGAATATTCAATAAAAGTCCCAGCTAAAGCCAATATTAAAAAAATAATTAAAAAATCTTTAATTTTCCCCTTGACTATTTGCCAAATATAGGTTAAAATATTTCAAGAAATTTAATTAAAATAATTTAACTAAAAACTTTTAACTAAAAATTTTTATAATTACGGAGGATTTTATTATGACTACTTTTGATCGCGTTAAGGATTCTATTGTAAGTGCATTACAGTGTGATGAGGAAATCATTACCTTAGAGGCCAGCATCAGCGAAGATTTAGGTGCCGATTCTTTAGATTTAGTTGAATTGGTTATGGCTTTAGAAGATGAATTTGATATGAAAATTGCCGATGAACAAACCAAAGCCATCAAAACCGTTGCTGATATTGTTACTTTAATTGATTCCGGCGCAACTGCCTAAGGGAAATTATGAACGAGATAAATAATTCAGCTGCCGCTTTTAACAAAGCGGCAACTTCTCCATTATGGGGTTTGTCCATTTTGGGCACCGGCAGCATGGTGCCGCCCCTAACGGTAGATAATCATATGTTTGCCGAACATATCGATACCAATGACGAGTGGATAGCTACCCGTACCGGCATCAAAGAGCGCCATTTTGTTAAAGACGAAGATCATCGTCAAATGGCCGCTATTGCCGCTAAGCAGGCTATCGATAAATCCGGCATCAATAAAGAAGATATCGCCTATATTATTTGTGCAACCATCACCCCCGATTATGCTACACCCTCGATGGCTTGCTTAATTCAAAAAGATTTAGGCCTGCCCGAGCAAGTTTTAGCCTTCGATATTAATGGCGCTTGCAGCGGCTATGTTTATGCCCTGAATATAGCGCATAAGCTTTTGCAAGAAAAACCCAAGCAATATGCCTTGGTTATCGGTAGCGAGATTATGTCGCGCATTACCGATTTTGAGGATCGCTCTACCTGTATTTTATTCGGCGATGGCGCAGGCGCCAGTATTATTGGCCTTAAAGAAGAAGCCCCCTATTATTTTATGGCAGGCAGCCAAGGCGATGCCGAACTTTTAGTAGCTCCCTCGTATTATGAAGCGCAAAACCCATTTGCAAAGCAGCCTGCTAAGGATAAAACTAAGCCCTTTGTTTATATGAATGGCAATGAAATTTATCGTTTTGCAGTCGAAAAATTTGGCCATTGCGCCAAGCAGGTTTTGGCAGCCAATAATTTAGCGGCCGATGATATCGACCATTATATTTGCCATCAGGCTAATTTACGGATTATCCAAGGGGCGGCCAAACGCCTAAAGGTATCTTTGGATAAATTCTTTACCAATGTGCAGGTTCGTGGTAATACATCAGCCGCCAGTATTGCCATTGCTTTGGCCGAGTTAGAGGCCAGCGGTAAGCTAAAACGTGGCGATAAACTGCTTTTAGCCGGCTTTGGTGGCGGCCTAACCTATGGCGCTATTTACTTTGAATGGTAAGATTATATAGGTGATTAAATGACAGATATTCGTAAAATTTTTAATATCAAATACCCGATTATCCAAGGAGGCATGGCCAATATTTCCAACGGCGCTTTTGCAGCCGCCGTTAGCGAGGCCGGATCTTTGGGCATAATTGCCAGCGGTGGTTTAGATGGCGAGCAATTGCGTGAGCAAATCCGCATTGCCCAAAGCCTTACCGATAAGCCCTTGGGCGTCAACTTAATGTTGATGAGCGAGCATGTGGCCGATTTTGCCCGGGTTGTTATCGATTGCGGTATTAAATTTGTTACTACCGGCGCCGGTAATCCCGGCCCTTTTATCCCCGCTTTTAAAGAAGCAGGGATTAAGATTTTCCCGGTTGTGGCCACTTGCGCCCAAGCTAAACGGGTAGCCCGTGATGGCGCCGATGGCGTTATTGCCGAAGGTACCGAAAGCGGCGGCCATGTAGGCGAAATGACCACCATGGCTCTAGTTCCGCAGGTAATTGCCGCAGTAGATATCCCGGTAATTGCCGCCGGCGGCATAGTAAGCGGCGAGCAAATGCTGGCCGGTTTAGCCTTAGGCGCTTGCGGCGTGCAAATCGGTACCGCCCTTTTAGTAGCCAAGGAATGCCCCGTACACGAAAATTATCGCCAAGCCATTGTTAAGGCTCGTGATATCGATACCGTTGTTACCGGCCGCAAGGCAGGTGCGCCGGTGCGGATTATCAAAAACAGTTTGGCCAAAGAATATTTGCGCCTGGAAAATGAAGGCGTAGACCGCGATACTTTAGAGCATTTTACCTTAGGTGCTATGCGTAAAGCAGTTATCGAAGGCAATACCGAGCAAGGCTCGGTAATGGCCGGGCAATCGGCAGGCTTGATTAAGCAAGTTCAATCTATAAGCGAGATTTTAGAGCAATTATGGAATGATTGTAAAGCCGCCCAACAAAAAATGGCTGCCGACCAAGAAGGTTTTTTTAGCAATTAAGCTACTTGCAAATAAAAAGTGAATTATACAGATAAAGGAGATAAGATTATGACAATCGCATTTTTGTATGCCGGCCAGGGTTCGCAAAAAGAGCATATGGGAGAAGATTTTTATAATGCTTTTCCCCAAATTAGGGATAGAATTGATAATAAAAGCGCAGGTATGGATATTAAAGATTTATGCTTTAATGCTCCTTTAAGCCAATTATCGCAAACTCGTTATACCCAGCCTTGCATGGCTGCTTTTGCCGCTTGCGTAACCGATTTATTATTCGAAAAAGGAATTAAGCCCGATTATGCAGCCGGCCTTTCCTTAGGCGAGTATTCGGCTTTATATGCAGCAGGCGTTTTTGATGAAGATACCTTGCTTGATGTTTTGGCCTTCCGTGGTAAAGTTATGGAGGCTACCACTTCGGGCATGGCCACCAAAATGATGGCTATTTTGGGCTTAAGCGCCGAAGGCGTAAACGAGGCGGTTAATAAGGCCGCCGCTATGGGCAAAGGCATTGTGGCTTGTGCCAACTTTAATTGCAAAGGCCAAACCGTTATCGGTGGCGAATTGGCTGCTGTGGAATTAGCCGGCGAATACTGCATAGAAGCAGGCGCTAAGCGTTGTATTCCTCTTAATGTAAGCGCTCCTTTCCATACCCCTTTGATGGAAGAAGCCGCTAATTTAATGCATGATAAATTAGCTACCGTTGATTGCAAAGAGATGCGAGTTCCTGTTATCTTTAATACCACCGCCGATTTAATTCATGATGGCGAAACGGTACAAGAATTATTAGAAACCCAAGTAAAATCGCCGGTTTTATTCGAAAAATCGATTATGAAATTGGCCGAACTTGGCGTAGATACCATTATCGAAATTGGCCCGGGCAGCGCTTTAAGCGGCTTTGTTA
>CAYJBP010000084.1:0-11265 GCA_964368605.1 uncultured Peptococcaceae bacterium
AAAACAATAATTTTTGCAGCCTAAATAAGGGTGCGAAGCAGTTTTGCGCCAAAATAAGGGGATAGATAGCGGACTGGGCGGTGCTTTTCGTAGTGGAACTACGGGAAGTATCGGCAAGGCCGCTAGCTGCCGCTGATTTTGCGAGCAAAACCGTTTTGGTTCGAGTCTTTTTAGGCTAGGCCTTATATTCTACCGAGCTTAGGCCTAAGCCATGCTCCGGCACTTGATAGCCGTATACCTCGTAGGCTAATGGATATTCACTATCCATTTCGATTGATTCTTGATTGAGCAAAGCTTGATAATTATAACCTTGCCTGCTTTGGGGATATTGCTGCTCATTAAAGGGCTTATCGGAAGTAGAATGTTGGGCTACCTCGATATTTTCGATTTTAAGGCCTTTTTCTTCGAGCATTTCACTTAATTTGCCTAAATGATTGGCCAGCAAATGGCGTACATTTTCGTCATCGGCCAAAAGGCGAGCCGTTACCCCATTTTCGCCCATCGATAATTGCACTGTTAGCTTGCCTAAATGTTCGGGCTTTAGGCTAATTTCCAAGGTGGGATTATCCTGAACCGGGGTTTTGATTTGCTCTACCAAGTCCAAAAATAGATTTTCGGCGGTTAAAGGCTTAAAATCAAGATTGGCCAATTGCCCATCTAAAGAAGTAGCAAAAGAAATTCTTTGGCCGCTTAAATCAAATAATTGCTGATCAAAAGCGATAATTGGATTATTAGACGAATTTAATTGGCCATTTTGAGCATCGGCATCGGCCTGCGATTGACCAAATGAGCCGCTGGTATCATTCACATTCTCGGGAGGGCACAGACTGCTTTTGATTGCCCCTAATAATTGTTCTAAATTATTAATCTGCTGGGTAACTTTTTCCGGGCTTTGATTTACCGATATTTCAGCTTGTGGCATCCGTGCCATATATTCCTCCAGCAAAGTAATAATTTCTTTGCTTAGGCCATTAGCTGCAAAGTTATCTTGCTTTAAATGGCTAAGGAATTGTTCAATATCCTTATTTAAGTTTTGTTCGATTTGCATAAAATCAGCATTAAAATCTAAATTGGCATTGGCTAATTGATAAAGAACAGAATCCTGCGGTACTGCCAAATTAGGATTTTCAACCTGATTTAACTGCAATTTATAACCCTCGAGAATAGAAATGATAGCCGCCATAATCTCTTCATTGTCTTCTAAACCTGCCAAATACTGTTCTAAATCCTGGCCATTATTTAATTTTAAATCGAGCAATTTAAAATCAATTTGCCCCAAATCTAATAAATGTTGATTGCCCTCTTGGTTATCTAATTGCTTAGCAATAGCTTGCGCCTTATCTTGCCCTTGATTAATAAATCCGGCAAAAAAACCATTATCGGCAGGCTTATTAGCGGTGGACTTAGCAATATCGGTATTTTTAGGTAAAGGATTAACCGGCATAACTATATTCATCTTTTCACCTCCTTAATAAAATAGGTTATGGGGTAAAAAACCCCTTATTATTATTCTCGTAACATTTCGTCTGTAATTTGAGCGGCTAAAGCAGAATTTAATAAAGAAAGTAAGGTTGCAGCGGCACTTTCGTCCATATAATAGATGATAGCAGCCATGTCAATAACACCATATAGCTGGGGTAATATCTCCGCAGCAGCGGCCGGATCCATGGTAGAATAAATATTTCCTAAATTTTGCAATTCGGCTATTCTTTCATCTGTTAAATTGCCCCGATATAGCAATTGACTGCTTACAGATTCCTCGCTCATCTCTACTTCGCGGTCATCAAGGTCGGCCGTTCTTTGAGCCAGGCTATTTTCTTGCTCGGTTAAAACACTTTCCCAAGTTTCCAGCTCTACCAACTTTTCCTCGGCCTCGGTTACTTTTTCGGTATAAGCTACATACTCGGGATCAAAAGATGATAAAAAGTCGATCATCTTAGTGCGTATCCCAAAATAATCAAAATAAACGGCCGCACAAAATGCCCCAATCAATAAAAGAATAAAGATAAAAAGAAATAATTTACCTTTTTTTCGCTTGGGTTTTTTTTCCTTTTTCTTTTTTTTGCGACCTTTTTTATCGGTTTCCTGCTCTTCGTCAAAAACGGTGCGTTCTTCAACTACTGCAGGTTCTGCTGCTTTTTGTTTTGCCATGATTATAACCTCTTAAACTCGGGTGCTGGCTGCTTTATGGGCCACTAAATCCCCGATTATTTTTTCTTCTTCTTGTTTAAGCTCCAGCAAATAGGCTTGATATTCTTTTTCCTTTAAGCTGGCTAAGGACTTTAATTCCTTCATAACCGCAATTAATTGCTCTTGTATTTTATGCTTTTCGGCCTCGGCACGGGCAATTTTTTGCTCGGCAATTAGCTTGGCATCTTCTAAATATCTTAAATATAAATTATGGCTTCGTAAGTCATTAACCAAATCATTGCTATTTTTTAAGGCTTGATTTAAAGAATGATTGGTGCGCTCAATTGCAAGCAAAACCCCTTGCCATTCTTCTTCCAAAACTTTAATTTTTTGAAGAATCTCGGCCAGAATTATTTTTTGTTCTTTTTCTAAATTAAGCTTATATTGCTCCAATACTTGCAAGCTAAAGATAAATTTTTTCATAATTTTAATTCTTAGCTAATTTAAGCATAATATCCAAAGTTTGAGGATAAGCATGCCCTACCCCTGCTTCTTGCTGCAAAAAATCTAAAATTTGTTGATGAATTCCAATAGCCTGATCAATTTTAGGATTACTGCCTTGCTTATATGCACCGATATTAATTAAATCACTGGCCTCATTATAAGTAGCAATACTATTACGCAAAAAACCGGCCGCCTTAAACTGCTCATCACTAACAATATCTTTCATTACCCTGCTAACAGAACCCAAAACATCAATCGGCGGATAATGATTGGCATTGGCTAAAGCCCTTGATAAAATGATATGCCCATCTAAAATACCACGTACCGTATCGGCAATTGGCTCATTCATATCATCGCCTTCAACCAAAACCGTATAAATGGCAGTAATCGATCCTTGCTCGGCCGCCCCGGAGCGTTCTAATAGTTTGGGTAAAATAGTATAAACCGAAGGCGGATAACCACGTGATACAGGCGGCTCGCCTGTAGACATGCCGATTTCCCTTTGTGCCATCGCAAAACGGGTAATCGAATCCATCAATAAAAGAACATCCTTACCCTGATCCCGAAAAAACTCGGCAATAGCGGTAGCCACCATCGCCGATTTTAGGCGCAAAAGCGCCGGCATATCGGAAGTAGCAACTATTAAAATCGATTTTTTTAGCCCTTCTTCGCCTAAATCCTTCTCGATAAAATCCCTTACTTCTCTACCCCGTTCGCCAACCAAAGCAATTACATTTACATCGGCATCGGCATTACGGGCGATTGTTCCTAAAAGCGTACTTTTACCAACACCGGAGCCGGCAAAAATCCCCACCCGTTGGCCACGGCCTAAGCTAAGCATACTATCTATCGATTTAACCCCCAAGGGCATAATCTGATTAATTCTTTGCCTGGTTAAGGGGTTGGGTGGTATATTATCTACCGGATAAAAGGCCTCCGGCGCGGTTAGCGGTAAATCGTCCATCGGTTCACCCAAGGCATTTAATACCCTACCTATCAAATGCGAACCAACACCTACACTTAATTGACGATTCCCGGCCTTAACTTTACTACCCGGCCCAATGCCGCTTAGGCTGCCAAAGGGCATCAAAATAACTTTGCCTTCCTTAAAGCCAACCACTTCGGCCTGGGTAAAGGTAGTTTCGTATTTATCATAAACATAGCAAATATCGCCGATTTTAGAGGGCGGCCCATTGGCTTCTACGGTTAAGCCGATAATTTTAGTTACTTTGCCCGATAATTCCATCGGTTCAAAATCGGCCAATAGATTATAATAACGCTCTATATTTAGCATTTTACTCCCTATCCTAACCTGATAAGTTCTTGTTCTTTTTTTGTAAAAAAAGAACCAAAAAATTTTACACTTTTTAACTCTTCCTATTAAATAAGATTGCTATATTTTTTAATTGGGCATTAATGCCGGCTTCGATTGCTTCGCCCGCCGATTCTAGATGCAAGTCGCCATCTTCTAATTGGCTATCGGCGATAATTCTGGCTTCTACTTGGCCATCTGCCAAATTGAATACTGCTTTTTCGCTATTGAAGAATATTGAGGCAATTTTTTCGCTAACCCTAATTACAATTTTAGTTTCATGATTCATTTTGGTTAATGCATTACTGATAATCGAATAAAGAGCCTGATCGCTTTTATACAATTCATAATCAAGCACCTTTTGGGCAATATACAAGGCCAAATCGATAATTTTTTCATCATATTCGGCAATAAAATTCTCTTTGCTTACGGCAATTTGGTTTAAAGCATCCTCAATCTCGGCGGCAATAGCGGCCAAGCCTTGATCATAATCTTTTTTGCCCTGCTCTATGCCTTGGGCGATGCCTTGCTCCATGCCATCACTCAAGCCTCTGCTTAGGCCTTGGTCATAGGCCTCTTGCTCGGCTTTTTCTTTAAGCAAAGCAGCATCTTTTTTGGCTTCTTTTAAAATAGCAGCTGCCTTTTCTTTAGCTTCGGCAATAATCTCGGCAGCTTTAAGCTTGGCCTCATCCTCTAAGCTGGCAAAATCCGCTTCAGCATTTGGGCTTATAGCAGCTAAATCATTATCATCATCCACCATATGAGGAAAGCTGGGTATATTAATATGTACCACAGCTTTTTCTGCCAGATTAACTCGTTCTTTTTCTATTCTAAACAATCAGCTCATCTCCATCCCCACGAGCGATCATAATTTCGCCTTCTTCTTCTAACTTACGGATGGCATTAACAATGCGTTGCTGGGCTTCTTCCACGTCTTTAACCCTAACAGGACCCATAACTTCCATATCATCAACCAACATTTCCTGCAAGCGCTTGGAGATATTAGACATAATCGCCTGCGATACCCCGGCCGTAGCATTTTTAAGCGCCATGGCCAAGTCGGAGGTATTGATATCCTTGAGCACCCTTTGAATTGCTTGATTGGATAGTTTGGCAATATCTTCGAATACAAATAGCTTTTTGCGAATTTCTTCGGCCAATTCGCTATTATGCATATCCAAGCTTTCGAGAATATTTTTCTCGGTGGCACGGTCGATAGAGTTAATGATATTAACAACCGAATCGATGCCGCCAACAGCAATTTGATCACTAAAGCCCATGCTAGAGAGCTTACGCTCTAAAATATACTCGGCTTCTTGAACATAATCGGGCGAGGTAGAGCCCATATTGGCAATACGGCCGATAATATCAACCTGCTTAGATCCGGGTATTTCGGCCAAAACTTCGGCCGCTTGCTTGGGCGAAACATAGGATAAAACCAAGGCAATGGTTTGCGGATGTTCATTATTAATAACATTAAGGATTTGGGCAGGATCGGCACGACGAATAAAGTCGAAAGGACGCACCTGCAAAGAGGCCGAAAGACGCTCGATTAAGCTGCCGGCTTTTTCGTGACCGACTGCTTGCTCCAAAATTTCCCGCGCATAATCGATACCACCCTCGGAAATAAATTTTTGAGCCAGGCACATCTCGTAAAATTCTTCGATAACCTGCTCTTTAACTTCCGGGTCGATACGATGCATGGTGGTAATAGCCAAGGTCATTTGGCTAATTTCTTCATCATTAAGATGCTTATATATTTGCGCCGCATGATCTTTACCTAAGGTAATGATTAAAATCGCCGCTTTATCCTTAGCGTTTAAATCTGAATATTCCATACGCTACTCCTTAATATCTACATATTAATAGTTATCTTCGTTAAGCCAATTGCGTAATAATGAGGCAACGGCCGAAGGATTGCTTTCGATAAATTTCTCGATTTGCAAGACGGTTTCCGATTTGCCGGCCATTTCGATGCCGCCCACACCTTCGCCTTCTTCGCCCAATTCCTCATCGTCGCCGGCGATATAGTCGATAGCCATCCCGGCTTCGGCCATAGCCAAGGCCATTTCGGCATCACGGGCTGCCTGCTGCGATTTAAGAATGCTGCGAATAAGCAAGAAGATCAGCACAACCAAAATTACTACGGCCAAGGCAATAATTGCGGTGCGGATTAAGGCCTGACGCTCGGCATCGGCCATCATTTGTTCATAGCGATCCATGGCTGCATTAATTTCGCTATTGGCAAAGTTAAATGGCAAGCGCTCTACCGATATATAATCTTCGGCCACACCAATCGCATTACTTACCAAGTTCTCAACATTGGCGCTATAATCCTCGGTAACGGTTTCGCTATCTAATAAAATAGCAATTGATAATTGTTCAATAGTGCCCTGGGCAACTTCGATTTGCCTTTGAGTTTCATTAATTTCATAATTAACATCACGCACATAATTACGATAATATTCATCGGCGGTTAAATCGCCATAAGGATATTCGATAATATTTAAGCCATTGGTATCGGCCCCGGGCACACCGCCATCTTCGGGTACAGCATTTAAAACTTGCTCATAAGCCTCATGAATACTTACCGGGATGCCGCCATCCTCACCTTCAATCGGCGGTTCGAATTGTACAGAATTTACCGTTTCCCGATCAAAGTCTAAGCGCACATTAACCGCCGGGCGCACATTTTGCTCGCCAAATACCGGCGCTAATAAATTGCTTATTTGCTCTTCCAAATCCAAGCGAACCTGCTCGGTTAAGGCCATTTGTTCATTAATAACATCCACATTGGCCACTTCATTTTCTTCGCCAACCGGGTAAAGATTAAGATTAGAATCGATAATTCGCACATTTTCGGGAATAAGGCCTGCTACCGCACCGGTAACAATGGCAGCAATCGAATTAGCCTCGGCCGGGGTTAAAGTTTCATTATTTTTAATAGTAAGCATAACCGAAGCGCCGGCCTCCACCGGAGCGGGATTAACCAGGTAAGCGCTATCATCACCGGGGGTAAGCAAAACAATGGCATCTTCGATTTTATCAATTTGCAAAATCGTGGCGCGGATATTTTCCATATTTTGATAATTGGCCAAAGTTTCACGCTCGGATTCGGTGGCAGTAATGCCGCTTGAGGAATTCCAGATATCCAAAGCAAGACCACCGTCATTAAAGCCTTGGGCAGACAGGCGCATTTCAACCTCGGAAGCTTGTTCGGCCGGCACTAAAATAGTACCTGCCCCTTCCGTCTTATAGGGAATGGCCATATCATCAAGAGCAGTTAAAATACTGCCGGCTTCATCCGGTGGCAAGTTTGTGTATAAAGGGACATATTCAACCCTATTCAAAAAAACAGCTAAAACAATACTAAAGACAATTATTGCCGCAATCAAAGAAGAAATAATAATTTTATTGCGACGTTCGAGTTTTTTCCAAAACTCGGTGACTTGATCACGAAGTTTTATCCAAAAATTAGTCACTATTCACTCATCCTTATATGTTTAATAATGTATATGTTTAATATCAGTAAAACTTTTGCAAAAAAGCTAAAAATCATTAATAAATGGCATAATTATTCACCTATAATTATTCGACATTAACTATAGAATTCCTATAATAAATATACTTTTTTTAAATAAAAATATATTAACCACTACATTTTATTACAATTAAAGATAAGTGTAAAATATATTAATTAAAATTTTTCCATAATTTTGTTAAATTTTAACTAAAGTGCCTTACGAAAAGGCCGATATAATAAATAGTGGAGCAAGGCCAAAGCGCCCCGGCCTTTAACCCTAATAACTTCAATGGCAACGGCAAGGATGCCGTTAGCCCCAAAATCAAGGAGGAAACAAAAATGCGTATTAATAATAACTTATTAGCAATGAATGCCCATCGTCAATACGGCATCAACAATGCCAAGATTGCCGGTTCTACCGAAAAATTATCTTCCGGCTACAGAATTAACCGTGCCGGTGACGATGCCGCAGGTTTAGCCATTTCGGAAAAAATGCGTGCACAAGTTCGTGGTTTAACCATGGCTTCCAAAAACTCTCAAGATGCTATCTCTTTAGTACAAACTGCAGAAGGCGCTTTGCAAGAGTCGCATAATATCTTACAAAGAATGAGAGAATTGGCCGTTCAATCCTCGTCCGACACCAATGAAACCAGCGTTGACCGTGATGCCTTAAATAAAGAATTCCAACAATTAATCGCCGAATTGGATGATACCGCCAGCAAGGCTAAATTCAATGACCAAGGCTTGATTGATGGTACTTTTGCTAAGACTATTACTACCGCTACTTCTGCTTCTGCTGCTAGCGATTTAGGCTCTGCCTGGTCTGCAGGCGGCAATGCTGAAGGGGATTATACTATTACAACAACCTCTAAGCTTGTTCAAGCAGGTGCAGCTTCGGTAGTTGCAACCGGTAACGTAACCCAAACCTTTGAAATTGTAAGCAATGCTACCAATAGTGAAGTTAGCGTTAGCTTCCATGCTGCAGATACTACTAACGGTGTGGCATCTAGCTCGATTAATGGCGTTTGGAAATTCAATATTTCCGGCGGCGAAGCTACTGCTACCAATGAATTAACCGGTGAAGTAATTGTAGGTCAGCTTGAAGCTGTTGCTGGTAATGGCGGAAGCACTACTATTACCTTTGGTGGTTTAGGTGATATGGTAGTTTCTAATGCCGGTTCCGGTGCTGCAGGCGCCGACTCCTTCATCAGCTTAAGCGGTGAAGTTAAAATGACCGGTGGTGTTACCGAAACTCAAAATGAATATGCTCATTATGCAACCATTACCGGTGGCGATAAAAATGAAACTATTCTTTTAGAAACCGGCCAAACCATGCTTAACTTTGAAAACTCGGGTATCAGTGTTAAAATGAATAGTGCTGTTGCAGTAGATGCAACTACTACTAATGCTGTATTAGGTGCTGAAAGCACTACCCCCCCCGCAGTAGGCGCTACAAATGCTGTTGGTACTATTACCGTTGCCCAAAACTCCGGCCGTGAATTAACCATTCAAACCGGTGCTAACCAAGGCGACACCATGAGCATTAATGTTGATAAAATGGATTCCTATACCTTAGGTGTAGCTAATTCCAATATCGGCAATAAAGCTGATGCTGCTATTGCTATTACCCAAGTAAATGAAGCTCTTAATATCGTTTCTACCCAAAGAGCTGCTATGGGTGCTTTGCAGAACCGCTTGAATCATAAGATCGCTAACCTCGATACTTCGGCCGAGAACTTACAAGCTGCCGAAAGCCGAATCCGCGATGTAGATATGGCTGCGGAAATGACTGAATTCACCAAGAACAATATCTTATTCCAAGCCTCTACCGCTATGCTTGCCCAAGCCAATGCTGCACCTCAAGGTGTATTGCAATTACTCGGCTAAACCAAATAATAAAACCCCTCGGAGCAATGGGGCGCCTGCTCCGGGGGGTTTTTCTTTAATCATTTTCTTTTAATTAAGGTGTTATTGCCAATGCTTTTTATTGCAATAGCGCTTTTTTAATTTGCTTAAAAAGTCTAATTTTAAGATTTATTTCAACTTAAATGGAACATCGTGCAGGAAAACTAATAAATAATTTGGCGGGCTATATGGCATATAAATCGTTTTTACCAAAACCATTGCTATTGCTTTCTTTAGCAAAAAATTTGCCTTAGAGTTTGCTTTGTGTAGAGCACTTCATTTTTATTTGCATAGCAAATAAAAATTGCAGCTATCTTTCAATTTTTATCAATTCTTACTTAGGCTTGCTTATAATAAACATTCCTTTTCTAACCTTCATTATACCTCTATTAAGTAATTGAAAGATATTAAAATTAAAAGATCAAAACCATTCTTTTTTTGAAAAAAAAGAATCAAAAAAACTTTTCAAGTTTTATCCAGTTTTCCAGTGTTCAACAATCCTCTTTTATAAAACTATCAACCACAGCCAACTACCCTCGCGGAAAAAAATATCACGCCTTAGGATACCCTAAAGCGCGACATTGCCAGGCGGTGCTACCGCCCTGGAGCTTGTGATCCGATTCGAACGGACGACCTGCTCATTACGAATGAGCTGCACTGCCAGCTGTGCTACACAAGCATATATAATTGTAGACAAGATAGCACCATGCGCTATCTCATCATCCAACCTAATCTATTTTATACGTTTCAGGCCTTAAAGTCAAGTATAATTTTCACAAAAATCGTCAATTTAAAGCCAATCTAAAATACTTAATAAATAATTTTATTAAAGCCTGTCATTTTTTTAATTTGTGCTGAATAGAATTAAAAAAAAAGCAAAGGTGGTTATTAAAATGAATTTTAAGGTTTTGGCAATATTTTGTTTAATAGTAATAAGTTTAGCCCTTATTGCAGGCTGTAGCTGGGTAGAACAATTACAGGTATGGAAAGATGGCGATAGCGAGCCGCAAATTATCGAGCAAGAAATTATCGACGAAACCGAACTTATCAGCGATAGCGAGCTTATCGAGGATAATAGCCAGGCCCAACCCTTGCAGCCCCTACCCGACCAAGAACTGCAACCTGAGCAAAATGCCTCGATTAGCGAGCCTACTCCCCTACCCGAGCAACAAACTCCCGAGGCTAGCCAAAACAGTGCTGATAATAGGCAAATTGTCCTTTACTTTGCTTCGGGCGATGGCGAAAATTTGGAGGGTGAAATCCGTTCTATCCCAAGCCAGGAGGGTATGGCCAGGGCTACAGTAAATCAATTGATAGCCGGACCGCAGATTACAGGTTTAATGCCTACTATTCCGGCTGCAACTATTTTGGAGGATATTAATATTAAAGATGGTGTTTGCATTGTTGATTTTTCCGGCGAGCTAACCGCTAATCATCCCGGCGGCTTAAAAAATGAGCAGCTTACAGTATATTCGATTGTTAATACTTTAAGCCAATTTGATACCATTGAGCAGGTAAAAATACTGGTAGACGGCTTAGAAATTGATAGTCTAGCCGGCCATGTAGATGTATCGGAAGCAATGGCACCCTACAACGATTTAATTTTGGAATAAGGAAAAGTTTTACTCAATTTTTTTCAAAAAATTGCAGGGGTTTGGGGGCAGAGCCCCCAAGGTCTTAAAAAGTTTTAAGCCAATTACAAAACTAAGCAAGCCAATCCAACTTAACTGATAAAAATCAGCAAGGAAGCAAAATTGGCTTAAAACCGGGCGCCTTTTGGCAAAGCCAAAACAGCCCACATACGCCTTTTGGCAAAGCCAAAACAGCCCACATGCACCTTTTGGCAAAGCCAAAACAGCCCACATACGCCTTTTGGCAAAGCCAAAACAGC
>CAYJBP010000085.1:0-11180 GCA_964368605.1 uncultured Peptococcaceae bacterium
CAAAGCTTAAATTTACAATATTTATTATTGACATCGTAATTAACGCTTGCCTTTATCATAAATTTCGCCCAAGGCCTTGGGCACCCTGGTGGTTTTGGCAAAGAAAATTAATAATAACAGGGTGATAATATAAGGTAAAGTCATAAAGATATCGGAAAAAGCCACCGGCAATTGCCAAACTTGGGTCATTACAAAGCCGGCCGAACGGGCAAAGCCAAAGATTAAGCAAGCGCCAAAGGTGGGCAAAATTTTCCAGTTACCAAAGATAAGCGCTGCTATCGCTAAATAGCCATAGCCAACATAAATAGTTTGGGCAAATTGAGCCGAAATTGAATAAGCAAAGCTCATGCCGCCAATTGCCGACAGGCCGCCGCAGATAACCAAGGCCTTAAAACGTACCTTGGCTACATCAATACCGGCCGCATCCACCGCATGAGGATTATCGCCGCATGCCCGTAAATGCAGGCCAAAAGGGGTTTTGTACAGAAAATACCAGGCAATTACCGCTACCACTAAAATAATTATCTCGAAGGGATAAATATTGGTAAAAAAGGAGCCCAGCACAGGAATTTCCGACACAAAGGGTATACTAAAGCGGCGCGAGGTGCTAAGCATTAAGCTATTGCCCGGCGCTCCAAAAACAGTGGCATTAAGCTGGCTGGTTAAAAAGCCGGTTAAGGCAATGGCCAGGGTATTAATTACAATACTGGCAATAATTTGATTGGCCTTAAAACGAATACAAAGCCAAGCATGCAGCGCACCATAAGCCATGCCGCCTAAAATGGCAAAGCCAAAAGATAAATACATCGGCACCTGGCTGCCAACTGCAAATAAACCGCCCATAAAAGTAATAGCCAAAGCGCCAATAAAAGCACCCATGCCCTGCAAGCCCTCCAAAGCCAGGTTCAAAACCCCACTACGCTCGGAGTATATGCCGCCAATTGCCATTATAAATAGCGGCAAGGCAAAGGATAAACCATCAATAATTATTGTATTTAAAATATCCATGCTAATCCTCCTTTGCTGCCTGCGGCTTGCTTTGTTCCGGCGATTCGGCTTGCTCGGCCGCAATATTAGCTTCTGCACTTGGCTCGGCTTTGGCGGCTAAATATCTAAAATAGGTGCCACAAGCCGAAAACAGCAGGATAAGGCCCGTAATCAAAGCGCCAATTTCCTGGCGTACCCCAATGCTGGAGCTCATATAAGTGCTACCTTTATCGATAATGCTGATAAAAAATGAGGCCACAAATACGCCTAATGGATTAGAATTGCCCAAAAGGCAAACGGCCAAAGAATCGAAACCCATTGGCGGCAGCACATCGGGCTGTATCGATCCCAAATAGCCAAGATAATAGCTAACCCCTGCTAAACCTGCCAATGCGCCGGAAATTGATAAATTAATAATCGTGGTTTTAGCAACATTAATGCCTACATATTGGGCGGCCAGTTTATTTTGGCCTAAAGCCATAAACTCAAAGCCCAAACGGGTACGGGCAAAAAGAAAATAAATGATAATCACCACTACCAAGCCTAAAAAAATGGCCAGCGGTATATCCATTTTTAAAGCGCCAATTTCCATCTCCATCAGGCTAAGGCGTGATTCCTCGCTAATTGCCTGCGATTGCCTGCTACGGGGGTCGATAAGCTTATATTTGATAAAAAAGCTGGTGATATAGCGAATAATATAATTAAACATAATCGCTGTAACTACTTCATTAATATTCCACTTATGCTTTAAAAAGCCCATGATAGCAGCGATAATTGCCCCGGCCAACATACCCACCAAAATAACCAAAGGCTTAGCTATAAGGGCAGGTAATGGGCTATAACCTACCACAACCGAAGCGATAAAACCGGCAAAAAGCATTTGCCCGGAAACCCCAATATTAAAAAAGCCGGCCCTTAAAGCCACACAGGCCGATAAAGAGGCAAAAATCATCGGCGTCCATAGGTTTACAAAGGCCAAAAAATCGGTAAACATGCTGCGCTTGGCCGCATAATTTTCCTTAGGAAAAAGCCCCGAGCCCTGTAAAAAAGATAAATAGCCTTCGAGGGGGTTTTTGCCCAAAATCATAAAAACAATAGCCCCTGCTAAAAGGCTTAAAAACACGGCCAGCAAGGGTATGCTAAAGGCCTGGCGTTTTTCGTCGCCCAAAATAAAGGCAAAACCTTGTTGAATTTTAGCCCTCATTGCTTCACCCCCATCATATAATTGCCCACTTCGGCCATGCTTAATTGCTCGGCGGCCGCAACTCGTACAAATTGCCCATTATATATAACAGCAATTGTATCGGCTAAAGCCATGATTTCATCCAATTCGAGCGAAATTAGCAAGATAGCCTTGCCCAAAGCCCTTTGCTCCAAAATTTGGCGATGAATATTCTCGATAGCGCCGATATCTAAGCCTCGGGTAGGCTGCACAAATATCATTAAGCGCCCGTTTAGCTCGATTTCCCTGGCAATAATCGCCTTTTGCTGATTGCCGCCGGACATCGAACGAATTTTGGTCGCCGCATTATTGGCACTGCGAATATCATATTCGGTAATCAATTTTTGGCCATAGCTTAAAAAATGCTCTCTATGCAAAATACCCTTTTGGCAAAACGGCTCGCGAAAATAGCTTTTTAAGGCCAGGTTATCGGCCAAATCAAAATCCAAAACCAGGCCAACCTTTTGCCTATCCTCGGGGATATAAGCAATGCCATCGATTATTCTTTTGCGCACATCGGCTGTGGTGATATCCTGATTATCAAGTTTAACCGTTCCGGCACTAGCAGGTATTAAGCCGGCAAGGGCATCGGTTAGCTCGGTTTGACCATTACCAAAAACCCCGGCTACGGCAAAAATTTCGCCGGCCTTTATCTCAAAGCTAATATCGTTTACCGCATTAAAACCTAAGCTATTTTTTACAACTAAATTATTAACTTGCAAAATCGGCTCACCCGGCTTAGCAGGTGGCTTAAAAGAATTAAATTGCACCTCGCGGCCAACCATTAAATTAGCCATGGTTTGGGTATCGGTTTGCTTAACATCCAGCACATCCACCAGCTTGCCACGGCGCAAAATGGCACAGCGATCGGCCACTTGCTTAATTTCCTCCAGCTTATGGCTAATCAAAATAATGGTTTTGCCGCCAGAGCGCAGAGAGTTCAAAATCTCGAGCAAATAGCTGATTTCCTGGGGTGTTAGCACGGCGGTTGGCTCATCAAAAATCAAAATTTCGGCCTCGCGATAAAGCATTTTAAGGATTTCCACCCGTTGCTGCATGGCAACGGTGATATTCTCGATTAAGGCGGTTGGCTCCACATCCAGCCGATATTTGCGCGATAGCTCGGCAATACGCAAATTGGCAGCCTTAATATCCACTATTGGCAAAAGGCCGCCCAGCTTGCGTTTTGGCTCATTGCCCATAATAATATTTTCGCTAATTGTATAGTTAGATACCAGCTTAAAGTGCTGATGCACCATGCCAATGCTTAATTTGGTGGCATAATTAGGCGAGCTTATTTTTTCCTCGCGGCCATTGATAAAAATTTGGCCTTCTTCCGGCTCATACATGCCAAATAAGATGCTCATCAGCGTTGACTTGCCGGCACCGTTTTCGCCTAAAATGGCAAAAACCTCCCCTTTTTTGATGTTTAGGGATATATTATCATTGGCAATAATCCCGGGAAAGCGCTTGGTAATGCCCCGCATTTCCACAATATTGGGTTGCTCACAATTTTGAATATTTGCCATGCTACCTCCTTAAGGACGGATTTATAGGCCAATTTTCGACTAAATAAAGGCACTTATTACCTATTATAGCATATTGTACAGTTAATTACAATGCCGGTATTTGCGGCTATGTCGGTTATAAATATTGATTGCTTTCGTATATAATAACACTTGTATTCTTTATTCATATATGGTATAATCAGTTTATATTGAAAATAAAAAAACGAAGAAGGTGGCGCTTTTGACTGATCATTTTAACTACTTTAGAGCCAATATCGATAGCGTATATAATTTTGTTGTCCTATGCAAAACCTATGATTTAATCGCCAGGGAATATGATGATAGCGGCCTGGCCATAACCCGTGTTGAAGCGCATACCTTAGATTATATCGATCAAAACCCCGGCATTAATATTACTACTATGGCTAATGAATCTATACGTAGTAAAGGGGCTGTGTCGCAAATTGTTAATAAACTGGAAAAAAAGGGTTTAATTTATCGCGAATTCGATTTTGATAATAAAAAAATCGTGCGCCTTTATTCAACAGCCGAGGGCAAAACCTTAAGCCTAGGGCATCGAGAGCATGATAAAAAGGCCTATATCGCCCTTTATCAAGAACTGCTGGCTAATTGCAGCCCCAAAGATATCGATAGCTTTTTTAAGGTAATTGCTAATTATAGCAAATCCTTCGAAAAAGGTGTTTTATCCGTAAATAAAGAATAATTATACATTTAAGAAGCCTATTAAAGGGCTTCTTTTTTTGGCAAAAGCAATGCAAATTAGCCTTTACAAAATGCGCCTTAAAAAGTATAATATAATTAATAGTAACATAGTTAATGCCGCTAAGGAGGCTAAAATGAAATTTGCCCATCTTTCGGATTTGCATATAGGTAAACGCTTTAAAGAGCTATCTTTGATTGATGATCAAGAGTATATTTTATCGCAAATTGTGGATATTTTAAGCCAAGAAAAGCCCGATGCTGTTTTTATTTGCGGTGATATTTATGATAAAGCCAGCCCCAGCGCCGAGGCGGTGGCTTTATTTGATCAATTTTTGGTTAATTTAGCCAAGCTTAATTTGCAAATTTTTGTAATTAGCGGCAATCATGATTCGCCGGAACGCATTGCCTTTGGCCAAAAATTATTGCAAAACAGCAATGTGTATATGTCGCCCGTATATAATGCAGATATTAAGCCTGTGATTATAAATGCTGATTGGGGCGATATTTGCATATTTATGCTACCTTTTATTAAGCCGCCGCAAGTACGTGCCCTTTGGCCCGAGGCAATAGTTAATTCTTATCATCAGGCTTTGGCTGTGGCTATTGATAATTTAGATATCGATAAAAATGCCTGCAATATTTTGCTAACCCATCAATTTATAACCGGTTCAGAGCGTTCGGATTCGGAGCAAATAAGCGTAGGCGGTGCCGATAATATTGGCGCCGAAATTTTTAATGATTTTGATTATATAGCTTTAGGACACATCCATAAACCCCAGGTTGTCGGACGTGAAACTTTACGTTATTGCGGTAGTCCGCTTAAATATTCTTTTTCCGAGGCAAATCATCAAAAATCGCTAACTATTGGCCAAATTAAAGCCAAAAAACAAATTGAACTTAAAACCGTTAAGCTAATCCCTAAGCGTGATATGATTGAGCTTAAAGGGACTTATCTGGATTTAATGGCCAAAGACTTTTATGCTAAATTGAACTTGGATGATTATTATCATCTAATTTTAACCGATGAGGAAAATATACCGGATGCCTTAAATAAGCTGCGGATTATCTATAAAAACATCTTAAAATTAAGCTATGATAATCAGCGCAGCCGTGCCCATAACCAAATTGATTTGCCCCAAATCGAGCAAGCCCAAAGCCCGCTTAGCTTAATTGACAGCTTTTATCAAATCCAAAATAATCAACCGCTTTCGGCCGAGCAAAAGGACTATCTTTTGGCTATAATCGCCAAAATGGAGGAGGCGAGCATTTGCGACCATTAAAATTAATAATTTCGGCTTTTGGCCCTTATGCCAATCAATGCGAAATCAACTTAGAGCAGCTTGGTCAAAAAGGTATATATTTAATTACGGGCGATACAGGGGCAGGCAAAACCACAATTTTTGATGCCATAACCTTTGCCTTATATGGCGAGGCCAGTGGCATAGTGCGTGATAATGCCTTATTTAGAAGTAAATATGCTTTAGAACAAACCCCTACATTTGTAGAGCTTAGCTTTGAATATCATGATAAACAGTATACAATTAAGCGCAGCCCGGCCTATCAAAGGCCTAATAAGCGGGGCAGCGGCTATACACTTCAAAATGCTGATGCCCAGCTAACACTAGCTAATGGCCAAGTTATTACTAAAATAAAAGATGTTAACGCTTGGGTTAAATCTATAATTGGTATCGACAGAAATCAGTTTACCCAAATTGCCATGATTGCCCAGGGCGAATTTTTAAAGCTAATTTTGGCCTCAACCGAAGATCGTCAAAAAATTTTCCGTGATATTTTTGGCACAATTTTTTATCAACGCTTGCAAGAAGAATTAAAAAAAGATACCGCTATGCTCAATCAAAATTGCCAATCTTTAAGGCTAAAAATCAATCAATATTTAAGCGACACAATATATGCACATAATGATGCAGAAAACTTATCTTATAAACAAATGCAAAACCTGGAATTGCCGCTTGCTGAAAGTATTAGCTTGCTTAAAGAACTTGTTGCTAATGATCAAATTTTGGCCGACGAAATCATTGATAAACTTGGGCAATTAGATACACAATTAATTGAAATTACCAAGCAAATAAGCCAGGCGCAAGCTATTGCTAAAATAACCAGCGATTTGCAAAAAACCGAGCTTGATTTGGCAACCAATCAAAAACAGCTAGATGCGGCCTTACAGGCTTATCAATTGGCAAAAGACCAGCTAAAGAACAGGGACGAATTGCTTAATGCCTATACACTTGGCCAAAATAATTTGCCAAAATATCAGCAAATCGATATGCAAAATGCTTTGCTAAATGAGCAAAAATTGGCTTTAAAGCAGGCTAATCAAGATTTTGCCTTTAATAATCAGGCTTTAAGCAGGCTAAATGATCAGTTGCAAGCCACTAAGGCCAAGCTGCTTAGCCTTAAAAATTCGCCGCTGCTTTTAGCCGAATTAAAGGCCAAAAAGCAAGATTTAAGCACTGAAAAAACCGCCCTAAAAGAGCTGGCCGATCGGGTACGTAGCTATCGTAAGCTGCGGATTGCCTTACAAAGCGCCCAGCAAGAGTATCAAAATGCAGCCGCTAATGCCGAGCAATTGCAGGCCGCTTATAATAGCAAAAATCAGATTTATCTTGATCAGCAAGCCGGAATTTTGGCTCAAAATTTGCAGCCCGGGCGGCCTTGCCCGGTTTGTGGTGCGGCCGAGCATCCGCAGCCGGCTAAATTAAGTGGAAAAGCTCCGTCTAAAGAGCAGCTAGATCTTGCTAAAGACCAGGCCGAGGCGGCGCAGGCGGAAGCCGCTAAATTAAGCGAAACCGCCGCCGAAAAACTTAGCGAGCTTAAAACGATTAAGGGTATTATCGCCAAAATGGGCCAGGAAATTTTGCAAATAGCCTCTTTTGAGAAAATCGAGGGCGAGTTAAGCCATAAAAGCCATGCCCTTCTTGCCCATGAAAAAGAAGTTGATTTGGCCTTTACACAGGTATCTAATGATTGCCGGGATTTTAATAAGCTAGAGCAAAGCCTGCCCAAAACCGAGGCCGACTTAGAAAATAACCGTAATTTGGCCGCTGCCAATAGCCTTAAAATTGCCGATTTTAAGGCCAAAATCGAGGCCGCCGAGGCTTCTTTATTAAAGCAAAAGGCCGAGCTGGAATTTACCGATAAAAATGCAGCCGAGCTGGACTTAAGCCATAAAAAGCAGTCTATTGACCGCCTAAATAAAAATTATGCCCAAGCTGAGGATGCCTATCAAAATCTGCTAGGCCAAAACGATCGCCTAACAGGCCAGATTAAGGCTTATCGGGAGCAGTTAGCGGCCTCTTTACCCATAGATAGCGCTGCCTTGGCCTTAGAAAATGAGCAATTATTGCTTCAAAAAGCAAACTTTAATTCACAACTTGATGTCTATAAAGCAGCGCTTAGCCAAAACAAGCAGTCCCTAAAGGGAATTTTAGCTCATAATCATAACTTAGAGCAGGCCGAAAGCCAGCTTATTTGGCAAGCGGCTTTAAGCGATACGATGAGTGGAAAAATTGTCGGCAAAGAAAAAATCATGCTCGAAACCTATATTCAAATGACTTATTTCGAGCGGATAATTGCCCGCGCCAATAGCCGTTTTTTGATTATGAGCAGTGGTCAATACGAGCTTAAGCGGCGAATTGCCGCCGACAATTTACGTGGTCAAAGTGGCCTGGAGCTGGATATTATCGATCACTTTAATGGTAGTATGCGCAGTGTAAAAACTTTATCGGGCGGCGAATTATTTTTGGCCTCTTTAAGTTTAGCACTGGGCTTATCCGATGAAATTTGCGCCGCAGCCGGCGGTATCCGCCTGGATACAATGTTTATCGACGAAGGCTTTGGCTCTTTAGATCAGGATTCGTTAAATATGGCAATCAATACCTTGGCCGGTTTAAGCGAAAGTAATCGCTTGATTGCCATAATTTCGCATGTAGAGGAGCTAAAAGGCCGCATTGATAAGCAAATTATTATCAAAAAGCAGCCTTTAGAAGGTAGTTCGGTGCAGATTGTTATTTAGTGGGCAATCGGCATCGCTATTTAGTTTTTAAATCGAATAATCAATCAAAAATGGCTCAAGCTAATAATTGTTTCCACCTTGCCGGTTTGGCAAAACATGTCTACCGGTTGCGCCTTTTCTACCCGATAACCTTGGCTTACCAGGTATTTTAAATCACGAGCCAAGGTAGCCGGGTCGCAGGAAATATAGATTAAACGCTTAGTTGGGTTTTGGCTAAGCGCATTTAATACAGCCATATCGCAGCCGGCACGGGGTGGGTCTAGGATAATAATATCGGCCTTTTGCCCCTGTTGATATAGTTGGGGCAGGGCTTTTTCGCTGGCATCATTTATAAATCGACAATTGACTATATCATTTAATTGGGCATTTTGGGCGGCCAATTGCAAAGCCGGCGCATATTGCTCGATGCATAGCGCTTTTTTTGCCCTTTTAGCAGCCATCAAGCCGATAATTCCGCTGCCGCTATATAAATCGAAAACGGTATCCTCTTGCCCTATATTCGCAAAATCGAGGGCGCTTTGATACAAAACTTCGGCCTGGCTATGATTAATTTGGCTAAAGGTTGCCGCCGTAATTTGCAAATTTAAACCACAGATTTGCTCTTGCAAATAGGGTTTACCTGCCAATACTTGCCAGCTTAAACCATAGATTCCATAATTAGGCTTACCCCAATTAGCCTGCACCGATTTTAAATTAGGATTAAGCTTAATTAGCTCGGCCGCCAACTGCTTAAGCGGCTGATTAGGCTTTAACCCCACAAAACTAAGCAAAAGCTCGCTGCTATCATGATTGGCACGCAAAGAAATATGGCGCAAATCGCTTAATGCTTGCCGATAATCGCCGAGTTTATCCCTTAGGCTAGCGGCTAAGCCGGCCAAGGCCGGTAGCATAATTTGGCAATGGGGATTAATTATGATTTTTTGGCTGCCATTGGCATAAAAGCCCAGGCCAGCGGTTTGGCTATTATAATGTAATTGCAGGCGATTACGATACTCAAAAGGCTTAGGAGCAGCTAAAGTTGGCAAAACATTAATATCCAGGCCACCGATTCGGCTTAGGGCATTGGCCACCAACTTGGTTTTATGCTGCAATTGCTGCGGATAGGCCAAATGCTGCCAATTGCAGCCGCCGCAAGCCTCATAATGTGGGCAAACAGGCTGCACACGCTGCGGCGAAGGCTTAATTATCGCCTTTAGAACAGCTTCGGCATAGTTTTTTTTGCTGCGTATAATTTCGGCCTCTACCGTTTCGCCGGGCAGGGCATTGGCGATAAAGACGGCCTGCCCATTAAAGCGTGCCAGGCCGCGGCCATCATTTAATAAATCGCTAATTTCTAAAATAAGTGGGCTTTGAGCCATAAATATCAATTTGCTCCTTGTCAATTGTAATTTAATATGGTATATTTAAATATAGGTGTTTTAATAAAAGGAGTATGTTTATGAATACGATTACTGATACCGTAACCCAACTTTTGTCTAATTTTTCTTTGGGTAGTATTACGCTTAACAGTGCGCTTGAAGCAATAATTATCTTTATAATTTGCCTAATTTTGATTAAAGTTATCGGCCGTATACTGGATAGGCTAATCATAAAAATACCGGCCGAGCGGGGCGTGCATGAATTACTAAACAAAACGATAAAAGTTATTTCTTATATTATAGCTTCTTTGATTGCTTTATCGATATTGGGCATCCCGATTAGCTCATTAATTGCCTTTTTTAGCGTAGTTGGTTTGGCGGCCTCTTTGGCGGCACAGAATTCGCTATCGCAGATTGCCGGCGGAATTACGCTTATGGTTAGCAGGCCTTTTATTGTGGACGACTATATCAATATTGGCGAGATTGAGGGTACTGTTACGCATATTGGATTAATTTATACGCAGCTTAAAACTTTTGATGCCAAGGTGATTTCGGTACCTAATAATGATATGGCGGCTGCTAAGATTATCAATTATAGCAGTGAAAAGCTGCGACGCATTGATTATGTGATAGGTGCATCTTATGATAATAGCATAGACCAGGTAAAGGAGGCTATTAAAGCGGCTATTGCCAGCCAGGAACTAATTTTAGAAGAGCCTGCGCCTTATATTAATGTGGCTTCTTATGGGGATAGCAGCATTAATTACTGTATCAGGGTTTGGGTAAACAATCAAGATTATTGGCCGGTTTGGGCGGCCCTACTTGAGCAAATCAAGCATAATTTTGACAGCCATGGTGTAGAAATGAGTTATAATCACCTAAACATCCATTTACTGGAAAAGAAATAGGGCAGTGGCCAACAATCTTTCAAATTCTAAAAGTTTTTGCTTTTGCTTTTTACAAAAAGCAAAGGTCTTAATCTTTTATCTTTTATCTTTTATCTTTTATCTTTTAATTCTTTCAATAATAAAAAGACGCAAATGAAAGAAAGAAGCAAAGAGCTAAAGAGAGCAGGATTGAAGATAGAATTGATAAAATTGAAAGAAAGCTGCTATTTTTATTTGCAGAGCAAATAAAAATAAAGTGCTCTACGCAAAGCAACCCATCAAGAAAAAGGCTGGCTAAAGAAAGCAAAAGGCAAGCTAAAGAAAGCAAAAGGCGAGCTAAATAAAGCAAAACAAAGGGGCTATCGCAAATATTTTTCTTATTGCGACAGCCCCTTTAAGCTGTAATTTAACAATAACCAAAATAGCGGAATGGTCAAGACCATTCCCTACAAAATGCAAACA
>CAYJBP010000086.1:0-3728 GCA_964368605.1 uncultured Peptococcaceae bacterium
TCCCCTGATTTTGGCGCAAAACTGCTTCGCACCCTTATTTAGGCTGCAAAAATATGTGTTTTAGCCAAAATTTAATTTAAGCAAAACTTTTTTCTAGTAATTTATTTCCTGCTTAGCCTAAATAAGGGCGTATGGGTTCAAGTCCTTTCACGCTAAGCGTATTTTAGGAGTCGATATGAATATTAAAACCAAGTTTGTCAATTCTTTAAAAGAACTGTCTACCACAAAATCAATTGCTTTAGCCGGGATGTTGCTGGCTATTGTAGTTATTTTGAATTATTACTCCAATTTTAGCCTGGTAGTTTTTCAGCTGGTTAAAATGAATTTGGGCTTTTTGCCGCAAACTATCACTGCTACCCTATTAGGGCCGGTGGTGGGTGGCATTGTTTATGGTCTGGGTGATTTGCTATCTTTTATGCTTAATCCGCAAGGTGGCGCTTATTTTTTTGGCTGGACATTTAATGCAGCCTTAAGTGGGATTATCTTTGGTATTTTTCTTTATAAAGGTAAGTTTAGCCTTAAAAGTCTAATTTTTGCCAAGTTAATATCATTAGCCTGTGTGGAAATTACCCTCGGCACGGTTTGGCTTTATTTGCAATTTGGCTTTCCTTTTTGGCCAACCATGCTTACCCGCCTGATTGCCGAATCGATAATTAGCCCTATCGAAATTATTATTACGGTAGTGGTCTTTAAATTTTTAGATAAGTCGATACTTAAGTTAACTACAGGTAAATAGAAAGGGGTATTTAAAATGCGTAGAAAAGATCGAGAAATTACAGATTTTAAGCAAATTAAAGAAGTAATAGCCGGCTGCGATATTTGCCGCATTGGCTTTTATGATCATCGGCAGGCCGAGGTTTATGTATTACCGCTTAATTTTGGCTATGAATTTAAAGGTGAGCAATTAAGCCTTTATTTCCATGGTGCTAATGCCGGCCGTAAAATCGACTTAATTAATCAAGCGCCGCAAATAGGCTTTGAGATGGACACTAAATTTAAATTAATCGAAGATGAATTGGCTTGCGAATTTTCGGCTAACTATCAAAGCATCATCGGTAATGGCTGTATTAGCCTTATTGAGGATATTGCCGAAAAAAACCGTACCATGCAATTAATTATGGAGCATTATGCACCCGGCAAAACCTGGGAATTCCCCGAGGCCATGTTAAGCCGTACGGCCTTGTTTAAAATCGAAGTTAGCAAGCTTAGTTGCAAAATTCATGGCTAGCCTACTAATATAAACTATATCCGATTGCATTTATGGCTAAATTAGCAAAACTATGGCAAAACCAAGAGGCATAGATATTATCATATTTTTGATTTAAATAATTAAAGATTAAGCCCCCGATAAACAGGCCAAAAAGAATAATTAAGTTAATGCCGAGATTAAACATGCCGTCCATAATTGCTATATGATAAAGGCTAAAGCTTAAAGAGCTGAAAATATAGGCTATTTTAAGTGAGCAGGGTTTAAGTTTATAAAAAATAAAGCCTCTAAAGAACCATTCCTCTAAAAAAGAGTTGATAATTGCTACATACAGGGCCACTATAATAAAATTACTTTTATTAATGCCCAGGTTTTGTTCCAATGCGCCAATAATTTGTTCGGCATCAAAATAAGATTTGGCGATGGCATAAAAAATCATTATCGCAGCAAAAATCGAAATACCTAAAAATAAAGCCGGTTTTAGGCCTTTTAAATTATTAGTTAATAGTTTAAAAGGCTTAAAATCGCTATTTTTTTGGGCAAAAAGCAGCGGAGTAATAAAAAATATAGGCACCTTAACCATAGTTTTTAGCCAAAAATGGCTAATTAATAAATCTGCTGCGGCAATGGCACAAATCGCTATAATAATACTGATTAACAAGCTTTTATTTTGACTAATTGTTTTGATTGGTTTTTCCTCCCGGGGCTTAATTCTAGCTTCTTTGGTTATTATACAATAATAATCTGATAAAAACAAGTGTAGCGGCAGGAAAAAGCGGCCCTTAATGGTATATAGTATTATGACTAAAAATCAAAACATATATATAGGAGGATATTATTTTGCAACAGGAATTTTATACTAAAAACAGGCAAGAACTGTATGAAAATTTGGCCGAGGGTAGTATTTTGTTATCTTTTGCCGGTCAAGAGAAGCATAAAACGGCAGATGCCAAGTATATTTTTTTTCCGGATCGTAATTTTGTCTATTTAACCGGCTTAAATGGCGAAAAACCGATTGGTTTTGTTTTGCTGGCCCATAAAACTAAAGACGAAATTAAAGAATATATTTTTGCCTTACCGCCTGATTTAATGCTGGAGCGCTGGAATGGTAGCCGTTTAAAATATGATGAAATTACGACTATCAGCGGTATCGAAAATATCTATAATCTAGATGAGTTTGAAGGCTTTTTATACCGTCTTTTAAATACCGGCAAAATCAATACTATATTTTTAGATTTATACAAGCATTTCCCCGAGCAGGAATTAACTATTGCCCAAAAGTTTGCTAAGCAGTGGCAGCCTCAGTTTCCGGGCATTAAAATCGAAAATTATCATCAAAAGCTGCGCAAGCAAAGAACATATAAAAAGCCTTGCGAAATCGAGGCTATGCGTAAGGCTTTGGCCATCACCAAAGAAGGTATTTTGGCAATGATGCAGGCTTCTAAGCCCGATATGTACGAGTATGAGTATAAGGCTCATTTTGATTTTGCACTTACCAAAAATAATGTATTAGAACCAGGCTTTACCTCGATTATCAGTGCCGGTGCCAATAATTTTAGTATTCATTATTTTGGCTATCAGGGCCAAGCTAAAGATGGCGATATGATTTTAAATGATGTAGGGGCAATGTATGATGGCCTTTGCTGCGATGTTTCGCGCGGCTTCCCTTGCAATGGTAAGTTTGATGAGCGGCAGCGTTTGCTTTATCAATGCGCCTATCAAACTTCGGAATATTTATTTAGCATTATCAAGCCCGGTTTGCCGATGGGCGATGTTGATAAGCTTTGCCATCAATATTGCGCTAAACTATTGGTAGATATTGGCCTGCTTGATGATCCTAAAAATGTAAGCCGCTATATGTGGCATGGTGGTTCGCATCATGTTGGCTTTGATGTTCACGACCAGGTAGATGTAGATTTGATCGAAGCTAATATGGTTTTTTGCGTAGATGTAGGCATTTATGTAGAAGAATGGGGTATTGGTTTTAGATTGGAAGATAATTGCTTGGTTACCGAAAACGGCAGCGAAAACCTAAGCGGCGCTATTCCACGCAGTATTGAAGAAATTGAAAAGGCTATGCAAAAAGCCTAGCTGCTATTGATATGATTTGCAGCTGTTTATAAATCAGCAGATCCTAAATAAATTAGAATAGCTAAAAGGTGTGCTTTGTTTGGTGAGCACACCTTTTAAATTTGGCCACCAATTTTTTCAACTATTAAAATATAGATTAGAAGCCAATAAATTAAATATCCAAAATAATATAATTTCAAAATAAACATATAATAGGTAGATTAATATTTGTATTTAGCGGTTTTTAAAGTGATATCTTAGGCGAAAATTTTGAATAGTGCTGCTTTAGTATGCTAATTTAAAAGCTGTTTTTTGTCGGTTTTGGTAAAAAAAAATAAAAAAAATAAAAAAAATTTTCAAAAATAAAAATTTATCAATAGTTAAAGAAATCAAAGTTTTTTAGCAGGTTTTTTTAGCAAAATAGCATAAAATAGCTTAATAATTTGTTAAT
>CAYJBP010000086.1:3828-11095 GCA_964368605.1 uncultured Peptococcaceae bacterium
GTTGAAGAAGAAGTTGTAGAAGAAGAAGTTGTAGAAGAAGAAGTAGTTGAAGAAGAAGCTGTTGAAGAAGAAGTTGCTGCTGAGCTTGATTTAAGCATTTATGCTGAATTTGAGCCTCTTATGGCCAGCTGCTATATTGGTTACAATGAAGCCAATACCGAAGAGTTTGCCGGTATTTCTTTTAGTGCCGATGGTACTGCCGGTATTGTTGTAGTAAGCAATGCTACCGAGTCGGTTTCTTTCGTTGGTGATGTTACCGTTGAAGGCGACACCATTACTGTTTTAGACAATGCCAGCGGCATTGCTCTTGCTATGGTTTTAGCCGATAATGGCGATGGTAGTTATTCTTTAGATATGGGCGATTTAGGCAGCTTATTAGTTGTTCCTGCCACTGCTGAAGAGATGATGTTCATCATGGCTGTTGTTGATGGTTATACCGAAGCTATTATTTAATTTAACAATCAACTAAAAACAAAAAGGGTTGCCGCGAATGTTTTAATTTGCGGCAGCCCTTTTTTTATTGTAAAAATAATTTATGGCAGATAATCCTCAACCAGATGATGCTTTTTAGCGGCAGTTTTAGCCTCGCTGCGACGTTTAATTTGCAGTTTGCGCAGAATATGGCTAACATGGGTTTTAACGGTGCTAAGCTGAATGCCTAGGATATCGGCAATTTCCTGATTGCTGCGATCTTGGCAAATTAAAGCCAATACTTGCTGCTCCATATTAGATAGCTTAGCCTCGCCTTGATGGCCGATTTCTAAATAACCTTGATAAAAAGAGGCCTGGATGCGAGTTTGCTTGATGATTTTAGTTAAATGCGGCTTAGAACCTGCCCATTTACAGCTAAGCAATAATGGTAGTACCGCCTTGCCATACTTGGCTAGCGGCGTGGTATAGCCAAATTTAACGGCCAGATCCAGAGCAATATTTAAATCATCATGCCATATCTTTTGGCCCATTCGATAATTGGTAATCGCCGATAAAGTTCTAAAATTAATAGTATCGAGCACTTTATGGCATTTTTCGCTATAATTTAGCAGTTGCGATAATAAAATTAAAGCCTCCTGATCACGATTTTGCATGATAAATATCTCGCATTTAATGCGATATTGTAAACGCCATAAAATCCAAATATTGGTTAATTCCTTTGGCGATTCATTCTCCAGCCAGTATTCGGCTTCTTTATAATTGGCGCAGCATAAATCAATATGGCAAATCATAGCCTTGATATTGGGCAAAAATCGGCTTTGATCGGCCGGCTGCAAGCGCTTAGCAAACTGCAGCAAAGTTTCCTTTGCTAAATTGGCCTTGCCTTGGCTGATTTGAATGCGTGCTAAAATGCCCAGCAGCACAAACTCGGTATCGATGGTGCCGCGGGCCTGAATATCCGGCAAAACTGCCATCATTTGGATTAGGGCATTATGATAATCGAGGCCTTTTTCGAATTTGCTTTCGCAATAACCGCATTCCAAAAGCCCTACCCCTTGCTCAGCTAAAACATGTTCGATTGGCTTTTTCATGGTATGATAAATCAAATCATCGGCCTTGGCCCATTCCGAAAAATCTCGGCCGCCATTTAAAACCGTTGGCAGGCAAGAGGATATCGAAAGCTTATGCAGTTTTAATTTGTTCATCTTAATCCCATGAAAAAGATTAGAAATAGTTTTTTGTATGGTAGAGGCTTCGCGGTGGGGGCAGGCTAAATCTAAAAAAACCAGCTTTTCTTGAATACTATGATAGGCTTTGCTATTAGGATCAATGATTTGCGCTTGATCGCTTAAAATTTGATACCAATAATCGGCGCCATCATAATCTACCCGCAATACGCAAAGCATGGCCATGCCCACCAGTAATTCTTGGGAATTATGGATTGTTTCTGTAGATAATTCTTTATAGTAAGGCTCTAATTCCTTAAAATTGGCAATCGACGAATGTAAAAGCGAGCAAGTTTCCAAAATTTCGATTACTTTTGCCTGGTTTTTAGCTTGATGATAATAATAAACTGCATTTACATAGTTTTGATGCTCTTGATAATAAAGGCCTGCCAGATTATAGCAGCGATTAATATCTTGCGCCTGCAAAACTTGCTTAACCTGCCATTGCAAAAAATCAATTAATTGGGGGGGGCAACAGTAGCTATCATGGTCATAGGGGATTAAAAATAAGCTGTTTTTGATTAAATTGGGAATAATAGCTTGCGCCTCTTTAAGGCCGGATATTTTTTGAGCCAGCTCGATTGTAAAATAATTTAAAAGCGATAAATTATATAAGATGGTGCAGGCCTCAATGCTAAAATCGGTTAAAAATATCGATTCCCAATATTGATATACCTGCCATTTAATGGTGTTGAGCAGGCCTTGATCATTATGAGGATTGCTTTTGCCTCGCTTGGCCAGCAAATGAAGCGCTAAAGGGTTACCATGATAATAATAGCTAAGATAATGGCCGCTTTCTTGCTTAAGCGGGCAATTATAGGCCGCAAAAAGAGCTATGGTTTCGGCCGCTTCAAGATGTAAATTATTCATATCCAGGCGATAAAGTTGACCGCTGATTTCAAACTTTAGCAGGGGAGTTGGCAAACTAAAGCGCGATAGCAAAACAAATTGCTGCTTAGTATTTTGCTCGATAAAATTGCTTAAAGCCGCCAAGGCGGCGGTATTATTGGCGGATTGTAAATCGTCGATGATAATAAGCTCTGTGCCATCCGGTATTGCTAGGTTAGCAGGGCTTAAAAAATCGGCAGCATTTAACCAATATTGCCTTGAGTTGGCCAAAATTTGGCGGCAGACTACAGTTTTACCATAGCCGGGCGGAGCCGCAATAAATAAGATGCGATGATTAGCCAAGGCATTATCAAAAGCTTTTTTAAATTTGTAGGGGATAATAATTGTATTATTCATTTTTTAACCAATATTCATTAGATTTAGTTATAAATCCTGCTAAAGTATGGCTTGCGTGGCGGTGCTATTTTAATTAGCTAAACGAATTAATAATAGTATACCATGATTTTTTTTAAAATTCAATATCAAGTCTTTTTAATGGTTATAAACAATAAAAATCGGATATTTGGATGCCAAAATCTACAAAAATCATACTTTGGGAGGATTGAACTATTGGCAACAAGTCGGTATAATTAAAAATGTAGAAAGCTGGAAAAAGTAGAATTATTGTGTTTTAGCAGGTTAATTGAGCATAAGCTCTATTGAGGAAAGGATGAATTGTTTGAAATTGTCAGACTTAAACGCTGCCCAAAAGCGAATTGTTTGTGCGGTGTTTGCTTTTTGTATTTTGTTTTATTTTAGTTTTACCGCTATTTTTGGCAATATGCTTTATAGTAATAAAATGGATTCTAAAGAAAGCCATGCCAATCGGGTTGATCCCACGGTGGTTTCGGCAACCTATCCCGAGGGCGATTATACCGAGGTAGAGGTGGGCTTATACATAGAAGCCTTACGTAATGTATCGATTGTGGATTCTACTTTTGAGGCTGTATTTTACTTATGGTTTACCTGGCAAGGCGAGCAAGAATTTAATCCCGGCGATAGTTTTCAGATTGTCGGTGGTCAGATTATAGAAAAAGATATTGTTAGCGAGCATTATGATGATGGTCAGAATTATCAGCGTTATAAGGTAACCGCTTTAGTCGATAAATACTATGATTTAACCCGTTTTTCGCTGGAAAATCATATGATGAATATTTATATCGAAGACACCACCCGTGATGGCGCGCGCTTGCGTTATGTGGCCGATAGCGAGGAATCGAATATCAGCTCGCGGGTAGAAATTCCCGGCTTTGCAATCAATGATGGCATATTTACCACAGTAAAGCCCCATTCTTATAAATCCACATATTCTTCGCCCAGCGCAGCCGGTGCCGACGAGCGGGTTTTTTCCCAGTTTATTGTTGGTATACCTATCGAGCGTGAAGATGCCGGCTTTTTCCTAAGAATGGCCATTCCCTTTGCCTTATCGGTATTATTGGGTCTGTTTTCGCTCTTTTCGCATAAAACCGATGCCGATTCTTTGGGTTTATCGGGCGCTTCATTCTTTGGCGTAGTGGCCAATGCTTATGTAGTATCATCGCTAATTCCGGCCAATGGCGGCGGTTTTGGGCTTTTAGATATGATTAATGTTATATCATTGTTTACGGTGATAATGGTTGTGGTATTCTCGCTTTATTCGCTTAATCAGCGCCATAAAATGGAAGAAGATGAGGATACCGGTTTCTTGAGGGCTATCGACTTAGCAGCATTTTTTGGTATAACAATCGGCTATTTTGTATTTATGATTGCCTTACCATTTTGCGCTATTCTTAGCTAAATTATTAATTTGAATTTTTGGAGGTTTTAAAATGGCTTTTGGTGTAAAAATGATTACTGTTAAGTTGCAAAATGATTATAGTTTAGAATCGCTTTATGAGGCAATTCAAGATAAAACTTTTGCAGCGGGGCGTCCTAGTATGGTTAAGCATGGTTTGGCTAATATAATTGCTTTTCCGGCCTTGGATTCGCAAAATCAGGTACAAATATTACCTGCCGGCATGAAAAAAGAAGGTAATGCCTTTAGAGTGATGAAGGCCGAGGAGGCCGGCTTGGTTAATATGGCCGGCAATGAGTTTTTGAAAAACTTAACCGGTGGATTATTTTCTTTAAAAAGTGTAGCCGGTAAAAATGCTAAGGAAATCGAAAGATTAGTTACCGAAACAGCTAAAGAGCTGGAATCGATGGGATTATAATCGCCCCCCCATTTGTAAGGTTGCCGCTTAAAAATCTGGCTAAGAGTATAATAAGCGGCAACCCTTACTTAAAAATATAAGATGATATTGAGAGCTATCGCTATTTGGCGATAGCTTTTTTTTGATTGACTGCTTTTTGTTTTAATGAGCCATTATAATTAGTAACTATTAAATACTTGACAATATAACCATATCATGATATAGTTATATTGAGGTGGTTATATGAGTGAACTATGCTGCAAAACTTCGGAAAATGTGCTTAAATTGATCAATGATGATGATGTAACCGAAAATTTATCATTTTTTTTCAAAACATTTAGCGAGCCAATCCGGGTTAAAATTTTGCTGGCGATGCTTCATAATGAAATTTGTGTTAAGGATTTGGCTATTTTATTAGATGTATCGCAGCCTAGGGTTTCTAATCAGCTTAAATTATTGAAGTTAAACAATATTGTTAAAACCAGAAAAGAAAAAAACAATATATATTATAGCTTGAATGATGAGCATATTTTTGATATTATAAGCACCGGCTTAAGCCATATTAAACATACAGGTATATAAGTTTTTGATAAGCTTATATATATAGGAGAATTTATGATTTTTTTAACTAATTTATGGTCATTATTTGTAGACATGTCTTTTTATATTGTAATTGGTTTATTATTTACCGGCCTATTGCATGCTTTTGTAAAAAAGGATATAATCTTAAAACATATTGGCAAAAACTCGGCCGCATCGGTGTTTAAAGCCTCGGTTTTGGGTGTTCCCTTGCCATTATGCTCTTGCGGAGTGGTTCCCACCGCCATTTATTTGGGTAAAAGCGGCGGTTCTAAAGGGGCGGTAATTAGCTTTTTAACTTCTACACCGCAAACCGGGGTGGATAGCATTATCGCAACCTATGGTTTGATGGGGCCTTTATTTGCTGCCTATCGAGCCTTTGCTGCCTTTGTTTCCGGCATTGTGGGCGGCCTGGTTATTAATCTGTTTTGCAAAAATGAAGAAGAGCAGGTCAACCCTATAAGCGCTACTTGCGCCCCCAGTGCTTGTGGCTGCTCGGGTTCATGTCATAGCCATGAGCAGGTCGAGGTTAAACCGGATGAGCAGTTATCTTTTTGGCAAAAGTTAAAAAGTGTTTTTACTTATGGCTTTGGCGAATTTTTGGACGAAATTGCCCTCCATTTTGTAATAGGCTTGATTATTGCGGCGATTATCAGTAGTATCATCCCTGATCAGTGGCTATCCGGCTTTGCCAACCCACTGATCAGCATGATAATTATGCTTATTATCGGTATCCCAATGTATATTTGCTCTACGGCCTCAATACCGATTGCGCTTTCCTTAATTATCAAGGGTTTATCGCCGGGGGCAGCTTTTGTGTTCTTATTTGCCGGCCCAATTACCAATATAGCCTCATTAACCATACTTTTTAAAACTTTAGGCAAAAAAGTGGTAACAATTTACCTGCTTTGTGCCTCGGTATGTGCAATTATCTTTGGTTTATTGCTGGATTATATAATCAATATCAGTAATTATAGCGGAATTAGCCGTATTATAACAGAAGCGCAAGACCATGGTTATCCCGTATACATGATTATTGTGGCCATCATCTTTGGGGGCTTGGTTTTACATAGCTTAGCTAAGCAATTTTTGAACAAGTCCAAGCATGGAGCCTGTTGCTCCTCTTGTAAGGATTAATTATTGATGGCCGAAGATAGGGTTGAGCATCAGCCATATGGCAGAACTGCATTTAAATCGAGAATGTCAATTTTGACACTCTCGATTTATTTTTTTATCAAATATGCTAAAATTATTATAAATAATTTAATAACTGAAGGAGAAATCAATAATGAAATCCATATCCAAAAGCAAGCTATATCTTTTAACTGCGTTTATCTGTTTAGTATTTATGCTGGCCGCCTGCGGTTCTGATTCTGCGGCAACCATAGCTAAGCAATAATAATTTTATGCCGAGGTGATTTTGTATGCAACAATATAATAATCAGGGGGCATCAATTAGCCCTCCGCCCGAATTGCAGCAGTTTTTTGATCAAAAAGAGCAAATATTTGCTCGCCGCGACGAATTAATCAGCCTTAATTTTACGCTATTTAAAAAAATGCTGCGTAAGACAATCCTGGTTTTACTGGCCTGTGCGCCGGTGATAATTCTGATTGCCGTATTATTAAATTTTTATGATTATCGCTTGCTGCTGATTGCGGTGCCGCCTTGCCTATTCTTTAACTATAAAACAGTTTGGGGCAGAATTGGTATTAAGCAGGATTTGCGGGAGCTAAAGGCGGAATTTGATCGCCTTTGCCTAGCATATAAAGTGGCTTATCAAAATTTTAATGGCCCTAAGACCAATTCGGCCTTTGATGCCGCTAACTTTGCGGCCAATAGTGGCAGTTGGGGCGATAGTGGTAATCGTTGGAGCAATACCAATGATAATTAGCCTCGCCGATATAATCCGGATTATTTCGGCGAGGCTAAGCACGCGCCCGTAATCCGAACCCACCCTGGCGGGGCTCTTT
>CAYJBP010000087.1:0-10950 GCA_964368605.1 uncultured Peptococcaceae bacterium
TAAAAAACAAAAATACACATATGCAGAAAAAATAAAAATATGCAAAGAATATTTAACAGGGAAATTTTCTTTAGCAGAAATAAGTAAAGCCTATGGCTTAAAGAAACCATCAAGAGCCATGAAGCAGTGGATAAAGTTATATGAGGAACATAGCGAAGTATGGTTATTACCTTCTAATAGAAATTCAGCATACACAAAAGAATTTAAGTTAGAGCTTGTCGAGAAAATAGTAAGAGGAATAGATATAGTAGGCGAATTAGCTGCAACTTGTATTTGATAAATTTGATAAGGCAATTATTTCTAACCCAGAAGCAAAAGATTTTATACAGAGGAAGCTTTTTCATTAACTAATTTAATTGATTATCCAATTCCTGAAAATAAACGAATTTTACGCTACAAACAAAAATGGTGTGCATAAAAAATTGCCATACCTTACGGTATGGCAATTCAACAGCACTTATTTTAGATATTTTACCCGTCTACTTGACAAGGGGCATATCAAAGTCGATTGCTGTTATTTTAGGTTTTATTTAGGATTAGAGTTAGTATTTCTTATTTACATAATTTTTAACTTGAAAGATTAAGATTGTTCTTTTATTAAGGGAAAAGGCCTAGCTGGCCTTTGCTTCGCAAAGCCGCAGCTAATGTACGTAGTTAGAGCTTAAAATCAGAGATTTTAGCTCTAGTTCAGAACCAAAAAACCTTTAACTTTTTTTAGATTTCTAAGGCCCCTATTAAGCTGCTTATATCTTCTATTTGATGCTCGTTTAGCCAATCGTCTAAATCAGCTAAAATCTGTTGCGGCAAAAATGGATTATTAAAATGTCCGGCACCCACTTGCACCAAAGATGCCCCGGCCATCATAAACTCAATAATATCTGCCGCACTTTGGATGCCGCCCATGCCAATAATCGGTATCTTCACCTTTTGCGCCGTTTGCCATACCATACGCAAGGCTATCGGCTTAATCGCAGGACCTGATAATCCACCCACAATATTACCTAATACCGGCTTTTTCTTCTCAATATCAATAGCCATACCCAATACCGTATTAATCATCGATATAGCATCAGCACCGGCCTGCTCTACGGCTTGCGCTATGGCAGTTATATCCGTTACATTAGGCGATAATTTTACAATTAAAGGTAAATCTAATTCCTGGCGCACAATAGCAGTTATCGCCGCCGCAATAGACGGGTTTGTGCCAAAGGCCATACCGCCTGCCTTTACATTAGGACAAGATATATTTAATTCCACCGCCGCCACTTTAGCAGCTATTTCACTTTGGGCCAATTCATGTGCCACCGCCCGATAATGCTCCTGATCATGACCGGCAATGTTCAAAATCACTGCTGTATCATATGCTGTAACAAAAGGTAGCTCGGTGGCGATTACCTGCTTAATCCCGGGATTTTGCAAACCAACCGCATTAAGCATCCCGGCCGGAGTTTCGGCAATGCGCGAAGGTATATTGCCTAATCTGGGCTCTAAAGTAGTGCCCTTTACCGCTATGCCGCCCAAAATAGATAAATCATATAAAGCTGCCAGCTCACGGCCATAACCACATGTGCCGGAAGCCAAAATCAAGGGGTTTTTAAAATTAATTCCTAAAATATTTTGATTAAGATTAGCCATTACCAAACCACCTCCTTTGCATCAAAAACAGGGCCTTCGCAACATACTCTTTTATATTGCATTTGCTGGTCATCTGCGCCTTTAGTTGGGCAAACACAACCCATACATACCCCAAAACCGCAACCCATATGCTCCTCTAAGGATACTTGGCAAGGGATATTATGCTTGGCTGCCCATAAAGCAACATGCTGCATTAAGGGCTTAGGGCCACAAGTATATACCTGGTCATAAAGGGGCTGATCAGTTAATAAGCCTATAACTTTGCCTTTTTCGCCTAAACTACCATCATTGGTGGCAATTCGTAAATAGGCAACATCTTCAAAATCGCTGATGCACATTAAATGCTCGGCGGTTTGTGCTCCTAACAAAATATCACAAGTGATATTTTGACGATTTAAGGCTATTGCCAAGGGCAAAATCGGTGCCGCACCGCTGCCTCCGGCTACCAAAAGAACATGATTTGCCTGGCTATTTATTTGCCAACCATTACCTAAAGGCCCTAAAACCTCCAGGTTTTGCCCCGCTTTTTGGCGGCTAAGAATTTTAGTACCATGACCATGTACTTGATAAATTAGCCTAATTTGGCCATTATTGGCAGCGATTAAATTAATGCCCATCGGCCGCTTTAAAAAAGGATCCTGCTCGGCGGCAGCCTTTATCATTACAAATTGACCCGGCTTGGCCTTTGCGCTTATTTGTGGCAATTTTAAGCTAAGCTCATACATATGGCGGCTTAATGGTTTATTTTCTAAAATTATAGCCTGTTCTGTTAACAATGCTCTCGCCCCTTTATAGTATTTTTACAAATTTAAACTAACTTAAATATATTAGCTATCAATTTGCTAAATCCTGCCGACTAATAATTGTTATTATTAGTAGTAATATTAAAAAATTATGTAAAATATGGTATATCATTAAAAAATAAAAAAATATAAATTTTTATTGATTTTATTGTACTAAAGGTGTATAATTATAAAATAGACAGCAAAATAGGAGGCAAATTAATGGAGGCTTTAAAACAAAGAATTCTTGAAGATGGGCTAGCTATAGGTACAGAAATTGTTAAAGTAGATTCATTTTTAAATCATCAGCTAGATGTGGCTTTTATCGATTTAATCGGCCAAGAGTTTAAGCAAAGATTTGGCGATATTATGCCCGATAAAATCCTTACCATGGAAGCCTCAGGTATACCGGTTGCTTGCTTTGCTGCCCGTCATTTTAATAATATTCCGGTAATTTTTGCCAAAAAAGGTTTGCCCAGTACCATGAATGAAGGATTGTATCATGCCCGGGTAAAATCTTTTACTAAAGGTATACTTTCCGAAGCAAGAGTATCCCAAAAATATATTCAAGAAGGGCATAAAATTTTAATTATCGACGACTTTTTAGCCCATGGCGAGGCTGCTTTGGGCTTAATCAGTATTGTTAAACAAGCCAAAGCCGAGGTTTTGGGTTTAGGGGCAGTTATCGAAAAAGAGTTTCAAGGAGGCGGTGCGCGAGTACGCGATTTAGGTATTCGCTTAGAATCTTTGGCGGTTATTCAAAAGATTAATGATGGTGTTATTACTTTTAGATAGGCTAATATGCTTATTTGAAATAAAAATTTTATTTATAGGAGGGAAAGAATGAAAAAATTATTATTGTTGCTTTTAGTTTTAATGCTAAGTATTGGTTTAGTTGCTGCCTGTGGTGGTGGGGAAGAGCCGGCCGAAGAGCCTACCGAAACCCCGGCTACCGAAGAACCGGCCGAGGAGCCTGCCGAAGAACCTGCTGCCGATGCTGAATTAACCCTGGAAAATGTTAAAATCGGTTTTGTTCACTTAACCGACCCTTCCGATATGGGTTATACTTATAATCATGATTTGGGTACCCAAGGCATGGCTGCCGCTTTAGGTTTAAGCGAAGACCAAATCGTAAATAAGTTTAATACCCCGGAAAGCAGCGAGGCAGGTACTGCTTTACAAGAGTTAATCGATGCCGGCTGTAATATTATTTTTGGTACCAGCTTTGGTTTCGAAAATTATATTTTAGAGCTAGCCCCCGATTATCCGGAAGTAGAATTCTTCCATGCCACCGGTTATCAGGCTGCCGATTCCGGTTTGCCTAATGTTCATAATTATTTTGGTGATATTTATCAAGCCCGTTATTTATCGGGTATTGCTGCCGGCCTAAAAACCGAAACCAATCAATTAGGTTATGTTGCTGCTATGCCTTTTGCCGAAGTTATCAGTGGTTATGATGCCTTTTATTTAGGCGCACTTTCGGTTAACCCGGATGTAACCATGCAAGTTGCTTATACCAATTCTTGGCATGATCCCGAGGCCGAGGCCATTGCCGCCCAAGCCTTAATCGATGGTGGCGCCGATGTTATTGGCCAGCACTGTGATAGCCCCACCCCTCAAACTACCGCCGAGCGTAATGGCGTATGGGGTGTTGGTTATAACTCTGATATGATAGGTGCTGCTCCCGGTGCAGCCTTAACCTCTGCCGTTTGGGATTGGAGCATTTATCTTACCTTTGCCGTGCAAAGTGTAATCGATGGCACCGAAATTCCTTATGATTGGTCTGAAGGTTTAGCCGAAGGCGTTGTTGATATCTCGGCCTTAAACGAAGATATTATTGCTGATGGTACTATTGAAGCTATCGATGATGCTCGCGCCAGAATTATCAGCGGCGACTGGGATGTATTTACCGGCCCCTTATATGATAATGAAGGCAATATCGTAGTAGAAGAAGGTGTTACCTTTACCGAACCAAAGAGCGCTCCTTCTTTCGATGCTATCTTACAAGGCATTACTGTTATTGAGTAATTCGCAATAAAATAATAAAAAAGCTTAGGCCGGGTTTAAAAAACTTGAGCCTAAGCTTTTTTTATTATTAACATAAAACAAATTATCTGAAAATTGCTAAAAATATTACAAAATCTTCTAAAATTCTTTTTAATATCCATATTGTATGTTGACAATAGGCACCAATAGTGATATAATTCCAACATATTGGTAATTACTCTTGTTAGTTGCAACTACTAAACTAACATATATTTATATGTCTTTAATTAAATATTGGGGGGGTAAGTCATGTTTAGGAACCTATTTTTAGTGGCCTTATTTTTGTGTTGTCTTTTTTACTCATCAGTCTGTATAATCAATATTGCTTATGCGCAACAATTGCCCACTGCGGAAGAATTATCACAAATGAATGTAGATTTAACCATGCAACAAAATGAAGGGGAATTAGCGCAGCTAGCAGCACCGGCTTTAAAAGATAATATTATTACCGTAGGTTATCGTGAAGGTGATAATATTATTGATAATCCTAATAATCCAACTAAAATGGGTTATGGCTATGATGTTTTAAAAAAGATTGAGGAAGTTAGTGATTTAAAATTTGAGTTTGTAAATCTTGACGAAAATAATTTTGATGCCTTACGTAATCGTGATATTGAGCTAACCGGCTTATTTTTCCATACCGAAGAACGCGATGCCGAATTTGCTTATGCTCAAATACCATTTAATGCTATTTTTATTACCCTTTCTACCAAGGATATGGATCATGATTTGCCTTATGGCGATCCGCAATCTTTAAATGGCAAAACAGTAGCTACTTATGCAAGTAATGCCGCTAATGCTATTTTTGATGATTATTTGCGCATTAATGATATCGAAGTAGAATATGTTATGAGCGATTTGGCCAATTATATGGATGAGGAAGCCGATTTTTACTTAACTTTTTCGGCATCACCAAATATCGAAAATCTTGATTTTATTTTAAATTTAGGGCGTAAGCAAACATTTTTAGTGGCAAACCCCGAAGATCAACAAATGCTCGATTTAATTGATCAGGCCATGCTTAAGCTGGTAAATGAAGAAGGCGCATTTTTTTCCGAGCTGGAAACACGCTACTATGAGGATGTCTTTCATAATATCCATCGCGACTTAACCTTAGAGGAAACAGAATATATTGAAAGTAGCTCATTTAGAGTAGGTTTTGTCGAAAATCATAATCCCTACAGCTATGTTGATGCCAATGGTAATCCCAATGGTGCTGTAGTAGAGTTAATGCAGTATTTAAGTGATATGTATGATTTTGATATAGAGCTTGTACCATATCATTCAATACATGATGGGGGGGCCGGACAGACAGGTTATGATATTGTTATTTCGGCCTTGGGCGATTATAGCACTGCTGTTGAAGAATATGATTTTACCCAATCCTATTATGAGATGGATTTGGTAGCTATGGTGCCGCAGCATATCTCGGAGCAATATAATTCAGCTGATGAAATTATTGCTAATTCAAATAAAATTGGTGTTCTTTCTTATATGTATATTCATGAAAACATGTTTTATCTGGATGCGGAAAATCAGCAAATAATCAATTATACTAATTTTGACGACTTATTAGATGCCTATGCAAATCAAGAAATCGATATGGCTCTTTTTACCGAAAGTGGCATAACCTATGCCAATGCCTATTTTGATGATAGCTCCAATTATGTTTTTGCGCCAGGCTATGAGCTTAACTATCATTTTGCAATTGCCAAAGATATTTCCGAGCAAGTTTTACCCATCTTTAATATAATGCTTGATAATATAACCGATCGTAAATATGAAGATATTTTGGTTAGCCATACCTCGGTATTTTTCCCGGAATATACATTATGGCAGTATATGCAAAAGTATTGGTATAATGCTGTAATATTTTTGGCAGTTGTTATCAGTATAATTGTATTCAAAGCCTATCATGATCAAAAACGTAAGCGAATTATGATAGTAGAAGCCTATAATACCGATAGCTTAACCGGCCTTAAATCTAATGCCCTTTTCCTTAAAGAGGCTGCTGATATCATCGAAAAAGCCCAGCCCGGCGAATATGAGTTGATTAGTTTTGATATCGATTTATTCCGTTCAATCAATAATTATTATAGTGTAGAAACCGGTACGGCGGTAATTATAAGTATAGCCAAAGCCTTAAACGATGCCTTTAAAGGTTCCGCTGCAATTTATGCCCGTAGTGGTGTTGATGAATTTATGATTTTAAGAAGGGTAGACGAATGTGGTTCGGTGCGTACTATCTATACTAATCATATTCTACCTAAAATCCAAGAGATAATTGGCGATCGTTATAATTTAAGTGCTTCTTTTGGTTATGTTATTATCGAAGATTGTTCCGAAAAGCTGGTAAATCTGGCTGCCCATGCCGATGCCGCACGCCTGTCCGGCAAAAAGAAGCATAAAACCACATTTGTTCAATTCGATCAACAAATGCGCGATTCCTATAATAATAAATTGCGCCTAACCTTTAGAATGGAACAAGCCATGAAAGATGGCGAATTTGTGGTTCATTATCAGCCTAAAATCGACTTATTTAAGGATAAAATTGGCGGTGCCGAAGCCTTAATTCGCTGGTATCCTAAACTTGGTAATCCAATTTATCCTAATGAATTTATCGGCGTTTTTGAAGAAAACGGCTTTATTGCAGCTATCGACTTATATGTGGTAGATCAAGTTGCCCGCTTTATTAAGGCTAATCACAATAAAATGAAAATACCTGTTATATCGGTAAACTTATCGGCAATTACCATCATGGAAAATAAGGTGGTTAATGATATTATCCGCATTTTAGATTCGCATGGCGTAGAGCGCGATCGCATCGAAATCGAGATTACCGAAAGTGCTATTTTATCTTCCGAGGATAAATTCTTGATAGTTATCAAACAATTTAAAAATGCCGGTTTTACAATTTCTTTAGACGATTTTGGCAAAGGTGTTTCTTCTTTAAATCGCCTTAGCAATATTGATGTAGATGTATTAAAGCTGGACGAAGCCTTTATTGATCTTAGTGAAAATATCGAAAAAACCGCTGTTGTGGTACGTGATGTAATTTCTTTGGCCAAGCATTTAAAGATGAAAACGGTGGCCGAAGGTGTGGAAACTTATGAGCAGGCTCGCTGGCTTAAATTGCTAAATTGCGAATATGCACAAGGTTATTTTTTCGCAAAGCCAATGCCCGAGGAGGATTTTAAAAAAGCGCTTATTGCCGATAAAGATTATCGTATTGATAATGTAGAAGTTTCTTAGGTGCTATTATTGCTATCTTAGTAGTTTAACTGCTAAGATAGCAATTTTTTATTATGCTTTAACCGGCAATAAATGATAATAATGGCTACGGCGATGCATATTAGCCAATAAAGCAAGTTGATTTTTTTGATCATAATTGGTTTTTGCTATCAATAAAGCCTCGGCTAAATGGCTATCGATAATTTTATCTTTGGCGGTAATGGCTTTTTTAGCCCAGTTTTGCCATAGATAATTATCTTTAGCTTCAAGCGCTAATTCTTTTTTATCAGGTGCAATAATAATAAAAGAGGAGGGCTTAGGCTGTTTGCTTTCTTCCACTATTAGTCCATTTTCACGGTAAATTAATTTGGCTAAGGCGGCTCTTCTTAAATCATCTTGGCCATAAATATGTAATTGCTTAATTAAAGGCGCTAAAAATCTGGCGGCTAAGCAACATATGCTATCATCGGCATTTAAGCTAAAGCTATCTTTGCGCCAGCCGGGGCAATCATAATCCAAAGATTTTGGTAATACCGCCAGGGCATATAGGCGGCCATTGGCAATGCTAAGGGGCTGATTATTTACCTTTGTTGCTATTTGCGGTGGCATAGCCATTAAACTGCAACCACTTTTTACAGCCGTTTTAAAACAGCGCTTTAAAGGGGCTGTTTTGGCGGCACCAGTATAGGTAATAACTTTTAAATTATAGTCTGTAAATGGCCAAACTTCGATACCCTCACTTTTATAATTTTGCCTAAAAAAATTATTTACGGTTTTAATTAAACCAATATCGGCCAATTCTATCATCATTTGTCCCCTTAATTTTTATGCTGTATAAATTATATGTTTGTTTATTTAAATTTAGAACAGCTTTTATTAATTATTAAGCTTGACAAAGCAGCTATCTAGGAATTATAATAATTAGATATGGTAATAATTAAAAATATTATCGACAAGAATTTGGAGGAAAAAAACTATGGCGGAAAAAGACATTCTTATTACTAAAGAAGGCTTGCAGAATATGGAGCAAGAGCTTGATCATCTAAAGACGGTGCGCCGTAAAGAGGTTGCCTCGCGTATTAAGCAGGCCATCGAATTCGGCGATATCAGCGAAAACTCCGAATACGAAGATGCCAAAAATGAACAGGCCTTTATTGAAGGTACTATTTTAAATCTAGAAAAGAAATTAAAAAATGCCCGCGTAGTAGATGATAGCAATGTTAATACCGATATCGTATCCGAATATAGTACCGTTACCGTGCTTAATTTGATTACTGATGAGCTATTAACTTTTCAGATTGTAGGCTCGGTAGAATCCAAGCCCTTTGAGGGCAAAATTTCTAATGAAAGCCCTGTTGGCAAAGCCCTTTTAGGCCATGCTGTTGGCGAAGAAGTAACTTTTAATGTGCCCGCAGGCGAAAGCAAATTATTAATTAAAAATATTCAAAAATAGGGTTTAAAAGGAGTGAATATTGTGGCCGAAATTAGCGCCAATGAACAAAGACAAATCCGAATAGATAAAATGGCCGATCTTAAAGCCTTAGGAATCGATCCTTTTGGTGCTCGCTTTGAGCGCAGCCATTATGCCGAGCAAATCATCAATGATTTTGATGATTTAGCAGGCCAAACCGCTATTATTGCCGGCCGAATTATGGCCATCCGTGCCCATGGTAAGGCTTGTTTTGCGGTAATTGCCGATTTAACCGGCTCGGTGCAAATTTATATACGTCAGGATATGGTAGGGGAGCTTGGCTTTAAGCAATTCGAGCTTTGGGATATCGGTGATATTGTAGGTGTAGAAGGCGAAATTTTTAAAACCCAGCGTGGCGAAATTTCTCTTAAAGCTAAAACATTAACCTTTTTAACCAAATGTTTGCGCCCCTTGCCCGAAAAATGGCATGGTCTTACCGATGTAGAAATGCGTTATCGCCAACGTTATCTCGATTTAATCGTTAACCCCGAGGTGCGTGATACTTTTATTGCACGTAGTAAAATTATCCGTTCTATGCGTAATTATCTGGATAATTTAGGCTTTTTAGAGGTAGAAACACCGGTATTGCATAATATTGCCGGTGGTGCTTCGGCCAGGCCTTTTATTACCCATCATAATACTTTGGATATGGATTTATATATGCGCATTGCCCTAGAGCTGCATTTAAAGCGCTTAATAGTGGGCGGCTTGGAAAAAGTTTATGAAATCGGCCGAGTTTTCCGTAATGAAGGTATTTCGATTAAGCATAATCCCGAATTTACAATGATTGAGCTATATCAGGCTTATTCGGATTATCATGGCATGATGGAATTGGTCGAAAACCTGATTTCGCATATTGCCAAAGAAGTATTGGGTACTGATAAAATCAATTATCAAGGCACGGAAATCGACTTAGCCCCGGCCTGGCGTCGTTTAACGATGTTTGATGCGATTAAAGAATATGCCGGCATCGATTTTAGCCAAATTCCCGATGATGAAGCCGCTATTGCTGCCGCCAAAGAGGCCGGCTTACCTATCGAAAAAGGTGCTACCAGAGGCGATATAATTAATTTATTCTTCGAAGAAAAGGTAGAAGCTAACTTAATTCAGCCTACTTTTATCTTGGATTATCCGATCGAAATTTCGCCGCTAACCAAATGCAAAGCCGATCAGCCGGAATTAACATATCGTTTCGAAGCCTTTATCTATGGCCGCGAGTTAAGCAATGCCTATTCCGAGCTAAACGATCCGCTAGATCAGCGCAAGCGTTTTGAGCATCAAATGGAGCAAAGAGCCATGGGCAATGAGGAAGCCAATGAAACAGATGAAGATTTTATCCGTTCTTTGGAATATGCCATGCCACCAACAGGCGGGGTAGGGATAGGCATAGACCGCCTGGTAATGTTCTTAACCGATTCAGCCTCAATCCGCGACGTTATCCTCTTCCCAACAATGCGTTCCAAAGAATAAAAAGTTTTACTCAATTTTTCACAAAAAATTGCGGGGCTTGGGGCAGAGCCCCAAGGTCTTAAAAAGGTTTTAAAAAGGTTTTAAGCCAACCAAAAAAACTAAGCAAGCAAATCTAAGCGCTGGTAAAAAGCCAAAAGGAAGCAAAATTGGCTTAAAACCGGCGCTTTTTGGCGAAGCCAAAACAGCTCGCCCAAACTACCCAATAAATCAAAATGATTAGCCTCGCCGATATAATCCGACTTGTGGATACAGTACCTAAATAATAGGATAACTGATTAATCTAGCAAATGTAGTTGGAGCGGTATTTTGTATTTC
>CAYJBP010000088.1:0-10903 GCA_964368605.1 uncultured Peptococcaceae bacterium
TTTGCGGCGAAATAACCTATGGTATCGAGCGTTTGGCCATGTTTATTCAAAATGTAACCACCGTTTATGATATTGAATGGGTAAAAGGTATCACTTATGGCGATGTTCATCATCAAAACGAGATAGATTATTCGCATTATAATTTTGAGGTGGCCGATGTGGCCATGCTCTTTAAATTATTCGATATGTACGAGATCGAGGCCAAACGCACCATGGCTTTAGGCTATGTGCAGCCGGCCTATGATTATCTATTAAAATGCTCGCATACCTTTAATTTATTAGATGCCCGTGGAGCTATTTCGGTGGCCGAGCGTCAGGGCTATATTGGCCGTGTGCGTGCCATGGCCAAAGAATGTGGCCAAGCCTATTTAGAGCAGCGCAAAAAAATGGGCTATCCTTTATTAAAAGATCAAAACCTGCGGGATAAACTGGGCTTAGATGCCAAAGAGGAGGCAAAATAAATGGACAAACAAGATTTATTATTGGAAATTGGTGTGGAGGAAATCCCGGCACGATTTTTGCCTCCGGCCATCAAGCAATTAGAAGAATTGATGCCTAAAGCCTTAGCCGAGGCAGGCCTTCCCTATGATAAGCTGGCTGTTTATGCCACCCCACGCCGCCTGGCAATTATGGTAGATGGCTTAGCCGCCATGCAGCCCGATAGCCAAACCGAGCAAAAAGGGCCGGCCAAGGCGGCCGCTTATGATGCCGAGGGCAATCCTACCAAGGCTTTACTGGGCTTTTGCAAAGGTCAGCAGGTAGAAGTTGGCGATTTAGTTATTAAAGAAATTAATGGCAACCCTTATTTATTTGCCCATAAAAAAATTAGCGGTCAAAGTGCCGCCCAGGTTTTGCCCAAAATTTTAAATGATATTATCAATAAGATTTATTTTCCCAAGCCAATGCGCTGGGGCTATGAAGAAATGCGCTTTGCCCGCCCCATTCATTGGCTAATTGCCCTTTTAGACGAGCAGATTTTACCTTTAGAAATTGCCACCGTTAAGGCCGCCAATATTAGCCGAGGCCATCGCGATTTAGGCTCGGCACAAATTATAATTAAAAACCCGGCCGCCTATATTAAGGCCTTGGAAGATAATTTTGTAATTGTTGATCAGCATAAAAGGCGGCAAATTATCGCTGCTCAAATTGATGATTTGGCAGCCAGCTTAGGCGGCAAGGCCGGCGATGATCCTGAATTATTAACCGAAGTAGTATTTTTGGTAGAGTATCCAACAGCTTTAGCAGGTACTTTTGATCAAAAATACCTGGCTTTACCGCAAGAATTAATTATTACCCCCATGCGTGAGCATCAGCGTTATTTTCCTGTTCATAAAGAAGATGGCAGCTTAATCAATAAATTTATTACCGTGCGTAATGGCAATGACCAGCATTTGGAAATTGTGGCGGCCGGTAATGAAAATGTGCTTAAAGCCCGCTTGGCCGATGCCGAATTTTTCTGGAATGAGGATATCAAGGTTAAAATGAGCGATTGGCAAGAGCGCTTAAGCGAAATTGTTTTCCATGAAAAAATCGGCACCATGAATCGTAAAAATCAGCGTATTGCCACCTTGGCCGCCTTTATTGGCCAAAGCCTGGGCTATAGCGAACAAGAACTGGCTCAAACGGCGCAAGCTGCGGCCTTAGCCAAGGCCGATTTATTATCGCATGTAGTTTATGAATTCCCGGAATTGCAAGGAATCATGGGCGAATACTATGCTTTAGCAGCCAAAGAAGATAAAATTATTGCCCAAGCCATCCGCGAGCATTATCTGCCCCGTTTTGCCGATGATGATTTGCCCCAAACTAAAGCCGGTATTGCTTTAAGCCTAGCCGATCGCATCGATAGCTTAATGGGCTTTTTAGCAGTAGGCATTTTGCCTTCCGGATCACAAGATCCATACGCTTTACGCAGGGCGGCATCCGGCTCTTTGCAGATTATCACCGCCCATCAATTGCCGCTGGATATCGGCGAAATTACGGCGCAATCCTATCAATTATTGGCCGCCGATTTAAAAGAGGCCGCCGATTTAGATACCACCGTACAAACGGCGCTTAACTTTTATAAGCAGCGCTTGGCCAATTTCCTTAGCGAGGCTAATTATGATTATGATATTATCCAGGCCTTGCAAGAAGAAGTAAGCCCGATTTTATACGATAATATCCTAAAAGCGCAGGCCTTGGCCGATTATCGTAAGCAAAAAGGTTTTGGCCATCTATTGGCAGGCTTTACCAGGGCAGCCAATTTATTGCGTGCAGCCGAGCAAAAAGGCGAATTGCCTACCGATTTAAAGCTAAACCCCCAACTATTTGCCCTAGATGCCGAGCGCATTTTAGGCGAGCATATAGCCAAAATAAATCCCACTTATTGCCAAGCAATCAAGGATAGTAATTATGCCCTTATGCTGGAAATTTTAAGCGATTTAGCTGCCGATATCGATAAGTTTTTTGAAGATGTAATGGTAATGGATAAGGATATGGCTTTACGCCATAACCGTTTGGCTCTATTGCAAGATATTGTTAACTTGAGCAGTTTTGTGGCCGATTTAAGCAAATTGGTCGAAAAATAAGTGAGGAATTATGATAAATGCTTAAATTATGGTGTTTATTAATAAGCCATTTTAGCCTAATCCCGATGCCGCAGCGCTTGCGAGCCGCTAAGGCCGATTTGCCGCAAGCCCTATATCTTTTACCGATATGGGGCTTAGGCGCAGGCTTAATTGCCGTATTGATAGCCAATATAAGCCGCCTGGCCTATTTTAGATGGTCGGCGGCTTTATTCGTGGCCTTATTTTTGTTCCTAAATGGTGGCATTTGGCTGCGTGATTTACTGATTATCGCCAATGGCAAAAAAGGCTTTAGCAATTTGCAGGCCAATCAACCAAAGCCGCCCGCTAAGCAATTTTTGCCCCAAGGCCAAAGTTATAGCCGAGGTGCTTATGCGGTAATTTTGATTTATATAGTCTTACAATACCTGGCTTTTTGGCAAATTTTTGCCTTAAGATTGCCTTGGCAAGTCTGGCCAAGTTGTTTAATAATATCGCGCTGGGTTTATATATGGGGCGCTTATGATTTTGCGCTTAGCGGCCATAATATTTGGCATAAGGCCATAAATCGGCATAGCTTTTATTTAATTAGCCTAATTTGCCTGGCCTTGCTTGCCTATTTTAGCTATGGCAATTTAGCAATTATCCCGGCTTTATTAACTACATTATTGGCAGCTCGTCTTTTTTATACGCTTAGAATTAGGATTTTAAGTTATCTGGACGAAGCCGCTCAAGGGGCGGCTGCCGCCTGGGCGGAAATTGTTTTTATCTGGAGCTTGATTATGTTTTGGCCTTAATAGCCGGCAAAGAATACTCTGCCGGCTATTTGGATTTGCTTATTTTTTAAATTATCCCTTTAATTATGGGGCTAAAACACTAATATCCTTGCTAAATTTATCCCGATGCCATTGATATAAATGCCGAAATTCCTTTTTGCTTAATCCCTGCTCCATCGCCTTTTGCAATATATAATCCGGGTATGGATAAATGCCAAAATTACAATTTAAATCCTCCGGCCAGCGACGGTTTAGGCAAAAGCGATAAAATTCTTGATTTTGCGCAGCATAGCGCCCAATCAAAACATTATCCCCTGCCGCAGCCTGAAAAATAGCCTCGGCAATAATTTCATCCTTGAATAAAAAGCGACGCTTAGGCTGCATAATTATTTGCTCGATTAAAGCAATAAGCCCCGGCTCCCCCTGCTGACCCAAGATAAAAATTAAACCTCGCAAAAAATGCCCATCCCCGGCTTCGGCCTGCTCCGATATTAAAATGGGATAAAGCGCATCCACTTTGTTATCATAAGGTATCATCAGCAAAATATCCAAAATTAATAGCTGCCAATGGGTGGCTTTTTCTTTTTGCAAAAGCTCAATTAAGGGCATAAATGCCGCCCCCTGCCCCATCCGCCCCAATGCCAATAAAGACCTCAAGCGAATAGAAAAATCCATATTTTCGGACAATTTCAACAATGGCACAAAAGCCCCTTCTTCAAGCGCAGCATAGCGCTCGATTAAAGGCAATAGTTCTAATATCTTTAGGGGTTCGGCGCTTAAAATTTGTTGCTGCCAATCGCCATTTAATTGGCTTTTCATATATTATCCTCGGCGGCGGTATTGGTTTGCTCTTGCGGCTCTTTGGGGGTAATATATAGTGTTTTTTGCTGAAAATAATTTACCATGCCCGGCTTAGCGCCATTGGGCTTTTTAACCTGGTTTAGCTTGGTATAATCGATCGGCACCCGATTGCCGGCACGAGCCTGGCTATACCAGCCGGCATATTCGGCCGCCTCGATAATGGTGCTTTCCGGCACCTGCTTATTATCGCTAACAATAATTACATGGCTGCCGGGAATTTTTTGGCTATGCAGCCAAATATCATCGGGTTGGCCAATTTTAAAGGTTAAGCGATCATTTTGCTTATTATTGCGGCCAATCAAAATTTTAAAGCCATCGGCAGAAATATATTGCCTGGGCGGCAGGCTTTCGCCTTCCTTTTTAGGCTTTTTATTACCTTTTTTATGCGGGCTAAGCGGTGGCAAATAATGGCCTTGACGCAGCTCTTTAACTATTTCGTCTAATTCGGCAATCTCCATAGCTTGCTCTAGGCTATTGGCTACGGTTTGCAAATATTCCAGTTCTTGCTCATTTTCGGCCAGATGATTGCTAATTTGTACATAAGCCTTGCGGCATTTATTATATTTATGATAATAATGTTGTATATTTTGTTGGGGATTTTTAGACGGATCTAATTTAATCAAAATCACCTGATAAGGCTCATTAAAGGAATTTAATTCTACCTGTTCTAAGCCTCGGCCGCCTTCGGCAATTTGCTGAATATGATATAAATTAGCCGCCAGTAAATCGCCCATTTCTTTATAACTATCGCCCTTTTCGGCAGCCTTTAAATCGGCTTGCTGCAAATTAATCTTTTTTTGCAGGCGATTTAAATGCTGGCCCAGCTTTTTCTTTAGGCTTTGCCGATATTGATTAAGGCTGCTTAAATTTTCGGCCTGCTGATAAAAGGCATTTAGGGCTTCACCCATGCCGGCAAAGTATAGGCATTCTTCCGGCAGCCAAGCAGCGGCAGGATAAGCGGCAAAATCACGATATATGCCGTTTTGCCTGCGAATTACCGGCCTAAATTTGCCTTCTTGATAAAGGGCGGCCAAATCATTTAATTGCTTAAAAATCAGCTCTAATTCATATTCACCAAGTTGGTCGATGCTTAAATCCGTGCTTAAATTGGCCGCCAAAAGCAAATCCTCGGCCATCTTGGGGCTTAAACCGGCCAGCTTTTTGGCTATCTGTGGCGCTACTGCCTGCTCTAGGCTATCATCGGTATCGATTAAAAGCTCGGCCAAGGCCTGGCTGCTCTTTAATGGCAAATAGCTTTTATTTAAAGGCGGCGGCGCAAGATAAGGCCGATTAGGCAAAACCTCGCGATAGCGCGAACGGCTAAAATCATAGCGATGAATACCATCGACAATTTGCCCCTCTTCATTAACCAAAATAATATTGCTATGCTTATTCATAATTTCGATAATTAAGCGCATCTTAATATTATCGCCAACCTCGTTACGGGTGATAAAATGCAAGGTAGCCACCCTTTCGTACGGGGTTTGCTCAATTGATTTTAAGGTAGCACCCTCTAACCATTTACGCATTACCATCAAAAATAAGGGTGCGGTATCGGGGTTTTGCTTAAGCTCGGCGCTTTTATGGATGCGCGCATAGGCCGCATGGGCGCTAAGCAGGATTTTTCCCGAACCATTGGGGCTATAATAGCGTAAAACTATTGTGTTTGAGTCCGGCTGATGAATCTTATTAATCTTGGCCGGCAGGATATCTGTAGAAATTTCGGCTATGGCTGCTGCCATAACATAACAATCGAATGCCATGGATAATACCACCTTTTTAAGTTATAATATATAAAATAGCCTTAAGCAGGAAAAAAGTCAAGAAAAATCGCTAAAAAAAAAGGATTTTATTTACTTCGGTAGAATTTGAATTAAAGAAATAGCAAAATTTTAATAAATATAGCACTATAAGGCGGTTATTTATGAAAAGCATGACCGGTTTTGGCCGTGGAGAAGCCCAAGGCGAAAATTATAATATAATTATCGAAATGCGCTCGGTAAACCATCGATATTTAGAAACATCGTTAAGAATTCCCAAACAATTTACCGGTTTAGAGGATAAACTAAAAAAGTTAGCTCAAACTAAACTTCAAAGAGGAAAAATCGATATTTTCTTCACTTTTGAGCAAATTTCTCTGCAAAATGTAGATTTAAAGCTTGACAAAAATTTAGCTATAGCTTATCATAAATCAATGATAGAGCTTGCCCAACTGCTTAATTTGCCCAATACTTTAACGGTAGAGCAGTTGGCAACTTTGCCCGGTGTAATTATGCAAGAAAAATCTGCCGATGATTTAGACGAGGTTGGCCAATTGGCCGAGCTTGCCCTAAATAGAGCTTTGGACAGCTTAATTGCGATGCGCCAAACCGAAGGTAAATCTTTGGCCGACGATATTTTAAATCGATGCCAGACCATAAATTTGGCAGCCGAGGAAATATTGCGGCTATTGCCGGATGTTTTGGCCGAGCAGCAGCAAAAAATGCGCAAAAGAATCGGCGAAATTCTTAATCAGGTTCCGGTGGATGAAAATAAACTGGCCAATGAAATGGCCTATCTGGCGGATAAAACAGATGTAGCCGAAGAATTAACGCGCTTATTTAGCCATATCGAGCAATTAAAAGAGGCTTTAAACTCGGATGAGGCTGTAGGTAGGCGTTTAGATTTTCTTTTGCAAGAGATGAACCGGGAAGTAAATACTATCGGCTCGAAAACCAATTCCTTAAAAGTAAGCAATATTGTTATTGAACTTAAAAGCGAATTGGAAAAAATACGAGAACAAGTGCAAAACATTGAATAATTTTGGAGGTGTATTTTAATGGCAATACCAACATTATCTGCCGAAGCAAGACAACAAGCATTACAAAAAGCTCAACAAATCCGTTCCCAGCGTATGGAAGTACGCAAGCAACTTAAAGTCGGTAAATTATCCCTATCCGATATCTTAGCCGATATGGACAATGAAGTTTATTCCAAAATGCGGGTTAAGTATTTATTAGAATCCTTGCCCCAAGTAGGCAAAATTACCGCGGCTAAAGTTATGGCCGAAATCGATATCGACGAAGCTCGTCGTGTACAAGGTTTAGGCAGCCGCCAAAAGGCTCAATTATTAGAGCGTTTAGGTTAATTTACTTGGGCAATTAAAATGGATATAGATTTAATTAGTATTGGCTTTGGCAATTCTTTGGCAGCTAATAGGGTTATTGCGATTATCGGGCCCGATTCGGCACCGATTAAGCGCTTAATTTTGGATGCCAAAGAAGCCGGCCGATTAATTGATGCAACCTGTGGCCGAAGAACAAGGGCAGTTATTGTAATGGATAGCAGCCATCTTGTTCTTTCGGCTCTATTGCCCGATACCATTAAAGAACGCTTTGGCAAAAATTTAATTAAGGCAGGTGAGTAATTTGAGTGCAGAAAGTTATGGCATATTACTTATTGTATCCGGCCCCTCCGGCGTAGGCAAAGGCACGGTTTGTAAGCGCCTGCGAGAAATTAATGAAAATGTTTGCCTGGCTGTTTCGGCTACAACTCGTTTACCTCGCCCGCAGGAAATTAATGGCGTTCATTATCATTTTATTAAAATGGATGAATTTATTGCCAAAAAAGCAGCCGGCGAGTTTTTAGAATGGGCAGAAGTTTATGGCAATTATTATGGCACTTTAGTTTCGGCCGTTAACGAAAAACTTCAGGCCGGCTTTGATGTTATTTTAGAAATAGATACCCAGGGTGCACGGCAGATTAGGCAAGTATGCCCGGCCGGGGTTTATATTTACTTATTGCCGCCCAGCCTAGACGAATTAAAGCGGCGCATTATTGCCCGTGCAACCGAAAGTGCCGATATGCTGGGTTTACGCCTTAGCAAGGCCGAATTTGAGATGTCTTTAGCGGTAGAATATGATTATCGTGTTACTAATCACAGTGTAGACGAGGCGGCCGAAGAGCTGGCTAAGATTTTAGCCGGCGAAAAACAGCGTCGCTTAGAAGTGGAGGAAAAATGCTAAATAGGCCACCGCTTAATCAGTTGATGAATTATGTGGATTCTAAATATACTTTAGTGGTTGTAGCTGCTAAAAGGGCTAGACTTTCCATGGAAACCAATGCCGATGATTTGCATATCAATAAAATTAATCCGGTAAGTGCAGCCTTAGAAGAAGTGGCTCAAGGTAGCTTAATCTGGCAAAGGATTAAGGAATTACCCAAATAAGCTAAGGCAGGGCGATTATGTTTAAAGATTGCAAAATCACAATAGGCCTAACCGGCGGTATAGCTGCCTATAAGGCTGTAGATATTGTAAGCTGGCTAAAACAAAGTGGAGCGCAGGTACAAGTAGTAATGACCGAAGGTGCTACCAAAATTATTAGCCCCCTTACCTTAAAAACTTTATCCGGCAGGCCGGTATTAACCGATATTTTTACCGAAGATGCCGCCTTTAATGTGCCGCATATAGATGCGGCCGCTTGTGATGCTATGATGATTATTCCGGCCACGGCCAATATTATGGCCAAAGCCGCCTATGGTTTAGCCGATGATGTTTTATCGGCGACACTACTGGCCACTAAAGCGCCTTTATTAATTGCGCCGGCTATGAATATCAATATGTATGCCCACCCTGCTACCCAGGCTAATTTGGCCATATTAAGGGAGCGGGGCGCTTATATTATCGAGCCGGCCTATGGCCGTATGGCCTGCGGCACCGAGGGCAAAGGGCGCTTGCCCGATTTGGATTGCCTTAAACAGCAAATAAGCGCCTTCTTACAGCCTAAATTAACTAATCAAGTCTTAGCCGAAGGGCAAGCTAGTTTAGCGGCTCTTAGCGGCAAAAACATCCTTATCAGCGCCGGCCCTACTTATGAGTATATCGATGCCGTCCGTTTTATCGGTAATCGTAGCTCCGGCAAAATGGGCTATGCCCTGGCCGAAGCCTTAACCGATTTAGGCGCTAATATAAGCTTGGTATCGGGGCCTTGCGCCCTTATGCCGCCTAAAAATGTAAAATTTATTTCGGTGATTAGCGCCGAGCAAATGCAAACCGCTATCGAAGCCGAATATGCCGCCGCCGATATCGTAATTATGGCCGCTGCGGTGGCCGATTATCGGCCGCTACAACAAATTGATCATAAAGTAAAAAAGCAGGCTGCCTATGATATTCACTTGGTAGCTAATCCCGATATTTTAGCCGGCTTAGGAAGCAAAAAGGGCAATAAAATCCTGGTGGGTTTTGCTGCCGAAACAGATGATTTAATCGGTTATGCCCAAAAAAAGCTAATTGCTAAAAATCTAGACCTTATCATTGCCAATGATGTAAGTAAGCCAGGTGCCGGTTTTGATATCGATACCAATATCATCAGCATGATAAAAGCCGATTTGCCTAAGCAAATTATCGAATTACCGCAAATGAGCAAAAAAGAAGCCGCTTATAAGATTGCCGAGCAAATTGCTGATTTAATCAAATAAGCATTACTAAACAAGCATCACCAATAAGAGGCTTTTTATATATAACAAGTTATAATTTTTAAGTAAAAGGAGGAAGTAAATTGACTAAATTATTTACATCAGAATCGGTAACCGAAGGCCATCCCGATAAAATGGCGGATCAAATATCCGACTCTATTTTGGATGCGATGCTAGCTCAAGATAAAAAAAGCCGTGTAGCATGCGAAACCCTAGTAACCACCGGCCTTGTGCTGGTAGCAGGCGAGATTACTACTAATTGCTATGTTGATATCCCCCGTTTGGTAAGGAATACAATTAAGGATATTGGCTATACTCGCGCCAAATTTGGTTTCGACTGCGAAACCTGTGCCGTTACTTTATGCCTAGACGAGCAATCCGGCGATATTGCTATGGGGGTAGACCAAGCCTTAGAAAGCAAGCAAGGCGATAGCGATAATTATGCCAGCGTTGGCGCCGGCGACCAAGGCATGATGTTTGGTTATGCCTGCAATGAAACCGACGAATATATGCCTTTGCCGATTAGCTTGGCCCATAAATTAAGCCAAAGCCTAACGGCTGTGCGTAAATCCGAGGTTCTTTCGCCCTTATTGCCTGATGGTAAATCGCAAGTTACCGTAGAATATGATGAGGCCGGCAAGCCTAAGCGTATTGATACGGTAGTTATATCGTCGCAGCATCGTGCCGATATCGAGCTGGTTGATTTACGTCCTTATATTATCGAAAAAGTAATTAAAAGCACCTTGCCCGCCAATTTAATTGATGATAATACTCGTTATTTGGTAAATCCTACCGGCCGTTTTGTAATTGGCGGCCCTCATGGCGATACCGGCCTAACCGGTCGCAAGATTATTGTTGATACTTATGGCGGCATGGCACGCCATGGTGGCGGCTGCTTCTCGGGCAAAGACCCGACCAAGGTAGACCGTTCGGCTGCCTATATGGCCAGATATATGGCTAAGCAAATTGTGGCTGCCGGCTTTGCCGAGCAATGCGAAGTGCAATTAGCCTATGCTATTGGCGTGGCCGAGCCGGTTTCGATTAGGGTAGATACCTTTGGCACCGGCAAGGTAAGCGAAGAAAAGCTAATCCAGGCTTGCCGCAAGGTATTTGATGCTCGCCCGGCTGCTATTATCGAGCAATTTGATTTATTGCGCCCCATTTATAAGCAAACAGCAGCTTATGGCCACTTTGGCCGCAATGATTTAGATTTACCATGGGAAAAGCTGGATATGGTAGAGGCTTTTCAAAAGCATGTGTAAGTAAAAA
>CAYJBP010000089.1:0-10628 GCA_964368605.1 uncultured Peptococcaceae bacterium
GGCACCGGCGACGGCAGCGGCGGCAGCGGCGACGGCAGCGGCGACGGCAGCGGCGGCAGCGGCGACGGCAGCGGCGACGGCAGCGGCGACGGCAGCGGCGACGGCAGCGGCAGCGGCGGCGACGGCAGCGGCGACGGCGGCGACGACGACGAAACCTATTACACCTACACTGTCAAATATCTCGATGAAGATGGCGATTCAATTAAAGATTCTCACACCAGTGCTGATATCTCTGCCAACAGCCCGTACTCCTTAACAGAGGATATCACTACCCCCACTATTGATGGTTATAGCCATAAATCTCTTAGCGGTGATGCCGTTAGCGGCACTATGGATGACAATAAAACCATCATCTCCACCTATAGCAAAGATGTTATGCATACCGTTACTTTTTATCTCGACAGAAGATCTGCAGGCTATCAAACTTGGTTATGGGCAGATAACAGCAGCCCATTCTATGCCAATCCTTTAAAGCCTATCCAAGTTAAAGCTGGCGAAACCATATCAGCACCAACTTATGTAAACGATAATCACTCTTCCGGCAGCTCCTGGTACTCTGATGGTTATACCATCACCGGTTGGGCTACATCTATCGAAAATTCCGAAGCAGGCATCAATTATAATTTTACAGAACCTGTAACCGACGATCTTGATCTTTATGCAATTTATGAAGAAGAACATTATGTTTCGTTTATGCAAACAATGTCCGGCAACTATGCCCTAGTATCCGGCAGCACAGCAACATCAACCGGCACTCAAATTCGCCGCGTAGCCGATGGAGCTTCTATACAACAACCAACCTTAACCTCTTACTATGGCGGTGAGATAAGCACAGGCTGGGGCACCTCGGATGATGGCGGCAATACAATCAAAGAATTTAACTTTGCAACCGATACCATTACCGAAGATACCGTTTTCTATGCTATATATGAGCCTATGCTAACCTACTCTCAGGCTGAACCGGTATTTAATAGCGACAAAACCCAAGTTACAATCACAACCACAGTAAAAGCTAACCCGAATCTTTTCGGCGAGAATGATACTGTTGTAATCGAGTTCCCGGAAGGTGAGAACTTTGTTCAATTGGGCATGGTTTCGCTTACCTCAACCCAAAATAATGATGGATCCTTTACAGTAGTTACCGTTTGGGATTATACAACTACGGTTACCGAAAAAACATGGTATAACTATAATCAACGTATTAATTATACTATTAATGGCAAAACAAGCGCCTATTATACCAGCTATTTTGCAGTTAACAATATCCCTGTCGACGATCTTATTCCACCCCCACAAGTAATGTATGTATACTTCGATTACGATACGCAAGAGATTATTGTTGTTCATGCTGATGCCGATGCCACAAATGTAAATATTAAAATCAGCCCTTTAAAAAATGGCGCCTATACCGAGATTGCCGGCACAGTTCAAAAAGGTAGCCATCCTTTATTAGCAAGTGAAGAATACTTGGGCACAGAATATCATTATGCAGTTTTTGAAGCACCGGACGATATTATTTACACTGCAGCAAGCGGCAGATCGTATATTAAAATCGATTCCAGCAGCAATGGCGTAGCCCAAACAACCAAATCCTTAAACCTATATGAAAAAACAGCTTATAGCGCAAACTTTATAACCCCTATCAAGCATATTGATAATGCCGAAACATTTTATACCATGTCCCATACCCCGGTTCTTAGCTTATTGCCCGCCACTGAAGAAGAATATATTGCAGGCGGTGGCGACCTAAATGGTGGTAGCTTAAATGGTTGGCTCTATATCAACAATAATGGCGACTATTCGCAACTTACCGAAAATACCCTAGGCAATGCCAATATAATTGATTTCTTCCCCAATATCCAATACAGCATTACTTTTAATGCTGCCGATGCTGACGACAATGCCGTTCTTCTAACATCCATCAATGGCACACGTAGTGGCGCAGTTGCTCCTGCTTCTATGCCTAAATTACCTGCATCAACCGATACCACCGAATGGAAATGGCAAGATAGCCAAGGCAATAACTATTCGGCAGGCCAGGTTGGCGCCATGAACTTTACCTCTAATGCCACATTTAATGCCGTGCAAGTAACTGTAACCCCTCCCGATGTAAAATCCTATGAAGCAGCCAAAGTATATAATGAAGACCCTTTAACCGTACAGTTATCCGCTATCAAAGACCATTTTATGGCCAATTATGATACAGCAAACCTCGCCGAAGGCTGGTCCATAGAAGTTCAGCCCGTAGAAGATGCTGAAATTACTGTTGCTAATGACACCTTTAGTGTTGTTGATGTTAAGTGGGTAAACTATGCAAGCAGAAATCAGAATATCCTTATTCAAGATGAAATTGCCCCCTATGTATTAACCTACAAAGTAAAACTTGCCGATGAGACTTATTTGCAAAATGATGATAATAATGACTTAACAGGCAATATTAAACTAACCGTATATCCTCGCTTAGTCCATGTAAATGCAGGTAGCGCTTTCTTGATTAAAGGTTCTAACTTTATGATTACTCAAGATGCATATCTCGGCCATGGTTATCATCTATCGCAAGCTGTTGGCCATTGGGTTGGCGAAATGAGCGGTGATTATGTTGATGGTGTTCCTTTCCTAAATTGGTATAGCAGCACCCTTAACAATCCGGAATATAAATCGGAACAGCCTTTCCTTGAATTAACCGACTTTATTAAAACTCCTATTCAAAATGTCGATTACTATGCCCATAATGATATCAAAATTGTTCACCCTGATATGCTAAACTCGGCCATTCAATTCTTCCAGCTGCAAACAGATATTGTTGGCAAAAAATTAGAATTTGTTTATTCCACAGATATCGATATGCAAAACTACTATATTAGGGATAATGCAAATCTAATTAGTGTTTACGAGACAATCAACTTTGAAGACAGCAAGGTTTTTGATACTAACGGTTATGTATTAGCAGATGATAGCAATACCGATACCAAATTTATGCTTGATGTAAAAGCTAGCAACGGTTATGAGGCCATAGTCTCTGCTATTGAAAAAGCCGGTTATGGCGATGATTATCAATTAGTAATCCGTTTTTGGAATGAAGCCGACGAAGCTTTTACCGACGAATTCCATGAAACCCGCCCGGAAACAGGCGTTTATAAAGTACCTTTTAAAGTTTTAGTCGCCGATGCCGAAGGCAATGTATTAGCAGCAGAAGACGATGCAGTTTATTTTGAGGGCAGCAATTTTGCAAGTATGGAAGATGTAGTTGTAGGCACAAATTCTTATTTAGCAACCATTACCATCAGCAATGAAGTAGTGCCCAATCCCCAAGACCCCGACCGTAACCCCGATCCTACCCCCGATCCTAACCCCACTCCCGACGGCGGTAGTGATGACGAAGTTATCATTGAAGACGATACCACTCCTTTAGCCGATATCCCCACCAGTGATCCGGCCATAGTAACCGAAGATGAAATTGTTGTCATCGAAGAAGAAACACCTTTGGGCAATTTACCGCAAACCGGTGCTGTTGGCATCAGTGCCCAAATGCTCTTAAGCTTAGCCCTGGCCCTATTTGCAGCCTTTGGCTTAGCAGCTTCAAAAATCTCCAAAAAAGAAAGATAATTAAAAAAGGGGCTGTGACGAAATTACATTTTCGTCACAGCCCCTTAAAAGTTTTAGTCAATTTTTATAAAAAAATTGCCGGGGTTTGGCAGCGCCCCCAGAGCTTAAGCCCCATTTATAAAACAAGCCAAATCCTCTTGATAGCAATCAAAAATGCGCTTAGCCTGCTTGCCGATTTTGCCATCACCAATAATTTGCCCATCGATGGCCAAAATGGCCAATGGGCATTTGCTGGTAGATAGCAAAAATACCTCGTCGGCGGCCAATAATTGCTCTTGGCTAAAGCTTTGCTCGCAAATTTGCAAGCCCCATTTAGCGGCATTGGCCAGCACATATTGGCGGGTAATACTATCTAATACTAAAGGGCCGGGTGGTGCTGTATAGATAATGCCATCTTTTACCATACATACACTTTGGCTGGCGGCCTCGGTAATAATATTATCGCGCACAAAAATAGCCGCAGCCACATTTTGCTGCTCGATAGCGGTAGCAGCCAAGGTATTGGCCACCAAATTTGTGCTTTTAACTTGCGAAAATAAACCCCTAATATCGGGTAAAATTATGGCCTTGCCATTTTGCAAAATCGGCTTTTGCGGCGGCAAAGTACGAATAATCAAGGTAAGCACGCTGCGATCAATCAGCCCGGCATAAGAATGCTGCCTTAAGGCAGCGCCCCTGGTAACTTGCAAATAAACCGAATGCCGCTCGCCGCTTAATTTGCTAAGCCCCTGCTTAATAAGGCGCTTAATCTGAGCTTTAGGATAAGGCCAACGCATACTTAAAGCCTTTAGGCTTAAATCCAAGCGCTCAAAATGGCCGGCCTCTTGCCATAATTTATGATTATAGCTTAAAAAAACCTCATAAACCCCTTCGCCGAATAAATAGCCTCGCTCTTCCAAAGGAATTTTCATATATTTGGGATGGCCAAAATGGCCATCATAAAAAGCAATTTCTGTTTTAGACATTCCCATCCCTCCCTATAATAGCTTAAACAGCAAAGGCCAACTTGTCAAGTAAAAAATTTTTAGTTAATTCTTGCTAATTTATTGATTTTATGATAAAATATCCGCAGAACAATTTTCCATCATCTAGGCAATATTTTTTCAACCTAGATATTAAATTAATAAATTCGCTGCAAGCTAATATAAAAAACTAAATCGATGATAAAGAGGGTTCTTATGAATAAAGTAGTATTAAGCATTTTTATGCTGGTTACCTGTTTAATTTTCCCCTTTACGGCAATGGCCGCCGAAACCGTTTATTTAGATAATAGTCAATTAATTATCAGCCCCAACTACCCACTAAGCTCGGATTTTGTACCCGATAATTTGGTATCTACCAAATCTTTTGTAGTAGGCAATGATGTTTCCTTGCGCGCCGATGCTGCCGCAGCCCTAAAAATAATGCTTGAAGACATGCAAGCGGCAGGCATTTTTGATATTTATGCTAATTCCGGATATCGCAGCTATGCCTTGCAGGCCAATCTTCATTCCAACAAAATCAATAGCTATCTTAGCTTAGGATATAGCAATGAGGAGGCTATTATTGCCGCATCTTCCGTGGTTTTGCCGCCGGGAACCAGCGAGCATCAGGCAGGTTTAGCCGTCGATTTAAGCACTTCCAGCATCCGTTATGATTTAATAGAAGAGTTTGCCAATACCGATGCCGGAATTTGGCTGGCCGAAAATTGTGCAGATTATGGTTTTATTCTCCGCTATCCGCAAGATAAAACCGCGATTACAGGAGTAATCTTCGAGCCTTGGCATTTCCGTTATATTGGTATTCCGCAGGCGCAATATATGCAGGCTAATGATCTTTGTCTGGAAGAATATTATGCTCGCTTACGCACAGAGGGAATGATTATTCTAAGCGAAGATCAGCAAAGTAAGCATATCGCCTATTATAGCAATCCCGAGCAGGCCGCCCGCTTAGGCGGCGAGCAAATTGCTTATTCGCAGCTGCAATATGGCGGCGACGAGGTTGTGGTAATTAAAGCGGTACCTAATCAGCCGCTATATGATATTGTTGGCCATGCCGACGAGGTTGCTATTCGCCAGCTATATAGCATGGGTATTGTTAGCGAATTTAAAGATGGTTCTTTTAGGCCTGGCAAGTCGGTTAGCCGTGCCGATGCCATAACCTTGATTTCGCGCCTGCCAATTATTGCCGACTATCCCCTCTTGAAGGAAACTCATGCGCCGCCTTTTGATGATATCGAGCCAAACATGTATTATTATCAGCCCCTTTTGGCTTGTTATAGGGCAGGAATTATCGAATCGCTTTTACCGACCGATGATGATTTGGCCAATTTTTTACCCACACAGGATTTATTGCGTAAAGAGGCTGCGCTGCTTTTATTTGCCTTGGTGGATAAGCATCGAGTTAATATGCCTACCATATCTTCTTTTAAGGATGTATCATTTAATAATCCCGATGAATATATTGCTATCGAGCATTTAGCCAGCATGGGGGTTATTTCTACCAATAGCAGCGGCTACTTTTATCCGCAAGATGCTATTACCCGTGCCGAATTATCGGCCATGGTTTATCGTATTTTGTTTCATGTTTAAATTATAATTATTAAGCATTTAGGAAGCAGCAAAGCTCCCTAAATGCTTTTTTTATGGGCTTTAAAACTTATATTAACAGTATTAGGCTATTTAACTGCCCCGATGAAAGCCGAGGCATATTTCTAAAATATTGTCCATAAAATACAATATATAATAATATGCAAGGATGCTTATCATGAAAAACAAACTTGATTTTCGCCGCAAGGTGGCCGATATTTTAGAAATTCCGCCCGAAATTGCTTTAAATGCCTGCCAAATTACCCTTACCGGCCCCAATAATCTGCAAGCCCAAAATCATCAAGGCATTATCGAATACCTGCCCGATTGCATCATTTTTAAAACCGCCGAAGGCAAAATTACGGTTAAGGGGCATAATCTGGCCTTAATTGCCCTTAATCAAAACAGCCTGCAAATTGATGGCCAAATTGAGGGTATTGTATTAGCATAAAAAGAATAAAACCACAACCCACAAATCAAAATTTAAGGGGATATGCCATGAAACAGGATAAAAATACCCGCCTGCGCCAATTGGCGGTGGGCTATTTGGATATCGAAATTATTGGCGATTTTGCCGAAAAAATGCTCAACCTAGCCTTGCAACAAGGCATCGAGCTGCATAATATCCGCCATCATAGTAGCCAGAATATCGAAATAACTATCCTTTTGGCCGATGCCTGGCGCTTGCGCAATTTGGCCAAGGCCGCAAGGGTGCGCTTTAAAATCAAAAAAAGGGGTGGCTTACCCTTTATTATTAAGCATATTACCGGCCATTTAAGCTTTTTTATTACCGCTTTTTTAGCCGCCATAGCCTTATATATTATGTTTAATTTTATTTGGCAGGTAGAGATTAAAAGTGATGATTATTTAGATGCCGGCCAATACCAGCAAATTTTAGCAATTGCCGCCGAATTTGGCCTTAAACCTGGTGCTAAAAATAGCGATTATGATCCGCAAATTATCAAATATAATCTACAAAATATGATGCCCCAGTTGCTTTTTGTGCAGGTGCATCGCGAGGGCATTACCGCTATTATCGAAATTGCTTTACGGCGCGATGTTTTGCCGGAAGAGCTTCCCGAGCCGCCCGGCGATATTATTGCCGATTTTAATGGCTTAATTACCAATATTTTGGTACATAGCGGCACTGCCGCCGTAGCTAGCGGCGATACCGTAAAAAAAGGGGATATTTTAGTTTATGGCTTTGGTGGAGCTAACCTGGTGGCGGCTAAAGCAATTATCGAGGCCACCGTATGGGCCGAGGCTGCATCCACTTGGCCTTTGATAGAGTCGGGGCAGCGAGCAGGCATTAATAGCGCCAGCGGCTTGGCCATGCAATTTAATTTTGGCGATCGGCCGGTAAAATTTTGGATTTATGGCCAAAATCAAGCCCCCTTTCCCCTTTATTCCCAGGCTGAAGTAGTTTATCCGGCGCAAATATGGAGGAATATGGCCTTGCCCGTCGAATTGATTGAACATACTTGGTATGAGCAAGTGGCCTATCGCACAGAATATTCAGTAGACGAAGCCTTATATCATGCCGAGCGTAAAGCTTATCAACAGGCCATCTCGGCCTTGCCTTTGGCACATGATTTATTAAGCCAAAGCACCATTAACGGCGAAATCAATGCCGATAGCGTATCGGTTAAGGTAGTTTTAGAAGCCAATGCCGATATCGGGGTTTTTGCACCTTTGGATGAGCAGCGTCGTCTTTTGTATCAAAATTATATTGACCTTAATTTACAGCAGCAAAAGCCAACTAATTGATTCATTTTTTATCAGTCCTGTTTTGCCTTATTTAGGCAACTAATTTTTGGAGGGAATAATTTGCCAAGCAAAACGATAAAACTGGTTTTAGGCGATATTGAGCAAACCCAAGCCATTGTGGGCGAAAACGATAGCCATCTGCGGCTTTTAGAACAAGGCTTGGCTGCCTCGATTGTAGTAAGGGGCAATGAGGCCATTTTAAGCGGCAGCGAAGAGGAACTTAATCGTGCTCAGGCGGTTTTAAAGCCATTAATCGGCATGGCCGCCCTTAAGCAGCCGATTAGCGCTTTTAATATCAATTATGCCCTGGGCATTAAAGAGGATATCAGTGCCGATTTAGCCCAAAAATTGGCGCAGCCCATTTATACCACACCCCGAGGCAAGGCCATTAAGCCCAAAACCTTAGGCCAATGGCAATATTTGCAAGCCATTGCCGCCAAAGATATTGTTTTTGGGATTGGGGCGGCCGGTACCGGCAAAACTTATTTGGCCGTGGCCGCAGCTGTGGCGGCCTTAAAGCAGCGTAAAGTGCAAAAAATTATCCTGGCTCGCCCGGCCGTAGAAGCAGGCGAAAAACTGGGCTTTTTGCCCGGCGATTTGCAAGATAAAGTAAACCCCTATTTGCGGCCAATCCATGATGCCTTAGACGATACCTTAGGCCATGATGCCACCCAAAAATATATGGAAAGAGGCATTATCGAGATTGCGCCTTTGGCCTATATGCGTGGCCGTACCTTAGACGAGGCCTTTATTATCCTAGACGAAGCCCAAAATACCACACCCCAACAAATGAAAATGTTTTTAACCCGCCTAGGCATTGGCTCGCAGGCGGTAATAACCGGCGATATTACCCAAATCGACTTGCCAAATGGCCAGGTTTGCGGCTTAATCGAGGCCGAAAAGCGGCTGAGCCATATTAGCGAAATCGGCTTTTGTTATCTGGGTAAAATGGATATTGTTCGCCATCGCTTGGTTCAAAAAATTATTGCCGCTTATGAGGATGCTTAAGCGGCGGAGGAATTATGTTCAAAAAGCAGGAAAAAAATCAAACTTCTAAACAGCGTATTTTAAGCCCCAAGCAAAACAAAACCGCCAAAATTATGCTTTTAGCGCTTTTGGCTATTTGTTCTTTTTTGATATTGTCTTTTGGCTTGGTCGAAACCCAAATTACTTCGGTAGAAGGCGATATAGCCGGCGAAGATATCTTTTATAATGGCAATACCACCAGCTATACCAGCCAAATTCGCACCGAGGAGGCCAGATCGGCCGCCGCCAATACGGTAGAGCAAATTTATCGCATCGAAGACTCTGTGCTAGAAGATATTCTGGCCGATATTAATGAAGATTTCCAAATCATCGAGGATTTGCAAAATGATACCGAAACCGAGCTTAATGCTAAAATCCAAAGCCTAAATAATCAATTACCGGGTGAGTATAATGATGATTTGCTAACCTATATTTTAGAAACAGCCTCTTTTGCCGAGATTATTAATTGGCGCCAAAACTTGCGGACAGCAATTAGCAGCGTTTATCAGCCCGGCCTGCAAGAAGATGATCTTGCCGATGCCAAGGAGGAAATTTTAGCACTTATTATCGAAAGCACATTAAGTGATATCGGTAAGCAATTTTTAGAACATTATTTAAGAAGCTTTAGCCTAAGCCCCAACGAGATTTATGATGCCCAAGCCACCTCCTTAGCCGTAGAGGAGGCCATGCAGGCGGTGGATATGGTGCAGGTTACCGTGCAAAGAGGCGAAAAAATATTAAGCCGTGGAGCAGCCATCACCGATGAACAAATCGAAAAATTGCAGGCTCTTAATATGTATAGCGAAACAGCCAGCTTTGCTCCTTATATGGGGCTGGGTTTGGTAATTGTGGCCTTTTTTGCAGTATTTGGCTATTATTTGGCCTTTTTTCAACCCAAGGTATTTGATCAGAAAAAGAATATTGTACTAATCGGCGTTGTTATTATCTTAAGCCTGTTTATCTATAAAGCAACTGCTGTACTTAATTTAGACAATGGCGGCGATACCTCTTATCTGGCCGGCTATTTGCTGCCTGTGGCTACTGCCTCAATGTTGATAGCTGTTTTAATCGGCCGCCATGTAGCTATTTTTGTAACTGTTCTATTAAGTGTATTTATTGCGATAATATATAATGGCCAGTTCTCTTATAGCTTAGTGGCTTTAGCAGGTGGTTTAGCCTCGATTATGGCTACCAGCCGCCTTAATCAGCGTGCCCAATTTGTTAATGCCAGCATTTATATTACCCTGGCCAATATTTTTATTATTGCCGCCTGGGGCTTGCTTTATAATCAAAGCTATACCTTAATTGGTTGGGGCTTATTATTTGGCCTTTTAAATGGCTTTATTTCGGCTATTTTGGCCATGGGTTTATTGCCCTTTATGGAAAGTGCTTTTAGCATCACCACTGCGGTGCGCCTGCTGGAATTATCCAATTCCAATCATCCGCTTTTAAAACGGCTGATGATGGAGGCACCGGGCACCTATAATCATGCTATCTTAGTAGGTAATTTGGCCGAAGCTGCCGCCGATATGATTGGCGCCGACCCCCTTTTGGTACGGGTGGGAGCTTATTATCATGATATCGGCAAATTAAAGCGCCCTTATTTTTTCATCGAAAACCAGGCCGGTGGCGAAAACCCCCACAATAAATTACAGCCAACTT
>CAYJBP010000090.1:0-8414 GCA_964368605.1 uncultured Peptococcaceae bacterium
TCTAAATCATCATCGAGGTCGTCATCATCCTTAGCTTGATCCTCGGTTAAAATTTGCGCGGAATTGGTCAATACCTCGGCTAAGTCCAGGCCGCTTTGCTGCTCGGCATCGTCGACATAATTGCTGTCATTCTTGATATTTTCCAGTACATAGCCGGGAATATCATCGGCCTGCATAGACATAACTTCAATCTCCTGGCTTTGGCCCTGATCATCGCTGATAATGCGCATCAGCTCGCCCGGTAATAAGGTAAAAACCTCGCCATTATTGGGCGTAATCTCCACCTTGCCGGTCAGTAGGCCAAAATAAGAAACCTGATTATTTACCGCATGAATATAACCGGAAGTGCCACGAATGCCTGTTACCATGGTAGATGTGCGAATATCCATGGTTTCATGTGCTTCTAGGGGGGCGGTTACATTAAAAAATAAACCGCCTTCATTCAAAACCAGCTCGAGCTGATCGCCGTTTTTATATAAGGTGCAATCGGAGCCTTCGTCAAGTTTAATGCTTTTATGATCATCAAGGCTAATATAGGCATAGCTTTGGGTGGCAGTAGCAACCGTATTGCCGTCAAAAAGGCGCATGCCTTGGCTGATTGGGATATCGCTGCCATCGAGGTCGGCAATATTAACCTGGCCATCTGCCTGTTCCAGACGCATACTGGCCGAAACCACACGATCATTATTAAGCAAAAATACTGTGGCAGCAATGATTATAATTGCCGCCGCCCCGAGCATAATTAATACTTTTTTAGACTTGAACATAAGTAGTCACCCCTAGTTTTTCTTAATTATATTATGCCATAGAATTAATCAACAGTAAAGAAAAAAAGGGTTTTCTAAAAATTATGTTAATTCAATAGCAAATGTTATTTAGATATACAAGTAATATGAAAAAATGGTCACAAATATTGTTTTTGTAAAATATTTTTTCAATTTTTGATGCACTAACTCTAATTAATTACAGTATACGCAATCAATTTTAGGAAAATGGGGTAATATATGAAAAAAATAATTTTTTTATATATTATATGCCGGAAGAGGATTTATTGTTTAAATTGAAATAGATTTAAACAGTCTAGCCCTTTAAAGCACACTATGGGCATCGATATCAATACTTAAGCGCATTTTAGCAGCAAGCTTAGATTCTTCTTTTTGCCAAGTAATAATTGCCTGATTTAATTGTGGTCTTAAGCAGGCAAGATCAGGGCTTTTAATTATAATTTGCCAGCGCCATTGATCTTTAATTTTGGCAATTGGTGCTGCTGCCGGGCCACAAATTTGCTGGTCTTGGCTTAAATTTTCGTCTAAATAAAATTTAAGGCGCTTAATTGCCGTATGCACTTGCTGCTGCTCATTACCTAATAAAAGCAAGCGCACAATATGGGCAAAGGGTGGATAAAAATGATTTTCTCTTTGGGCTATTTCTTCTTGATAGAATTGGCCGTAATCACGCTTAGCTGCACTTATGATAGCCAAGGCCTGCGGATTATAGGTTTGGATAATGGCCTGCCCTTGCTTATTACGACGGCCGGCTCGGCCGCATAATTGATTAAGAAGCTGAAAAGTTCGCTCATTAGCACGCCAATCGGGCAAATTAAGCAAGCTATCGGCAGCTAAAGCGATAGCCAGGCTAACTTTGGCAAAATCCAGACCCTTTGCTACCATTTGCGTACCCACCAAAATATCGGCCTCGCCCTCACGCATGGCCTGGTAAATTTTATTATGAGCACCTTTTTGGGCAGTGGTATCACTATCCAAGCGTAAAACTTTTGCCTGGGGGAAATATTCATTAAGCTGGGCTTCTATTTTTTGAGTGCCTTGGCCAAAGCTGCGAATATGCTTGCTACCGCAAATAGGGCAAAGCTTAGGCGGCTTTTGTTGGCGGCCGCAATAATGGCATTTTAGGATGCCGCCGCCGCTTAAATGATAGCTCATCGCCACCTGGCAATGGGGGCAAATTATCGCCTCGCCACAGCTACGGCAAGAAAAAAACTGATAATAGCCACGTCTATTCAAAAAAATAATGGCTTGCTCGCCATCATTAAGCGCTTGCTCTATCGCCTTTTTGGCAAGTACGCTAAATAAGGAACGATTGCCATCTCTAAGCTCTTTGCGCATATCAACAATAGCCACTTGAGCAGGTAGGCTATTATGATATTGCTGATTTATATAGCTAAAGGCATAGGCCTTGGTTTTTACCATAAAATAAGTTTCTACCGCCGGGGTGGCGCTGCCTAAAAGCAAATGCGCCTGCGATTGACGGCTGCGCTCAAGGGCAATAGTTTTGGCCTCGAAGCGGGGATGATGCTCTTGCTTATAGGCGGTTTCATGCTCTTCGTCGATAATGATTAGCCCCAAATTGGGCGTTGGGGCAAAAATTGCACTGCGCGCGCCCACAATTACCTCGACCTTGTTTTCGGCGATATCTTGCCAAATAGCCCGTCTTTGGCCGGCATTAAGGCCGCTATGAAGAATTTCGATGCGATAGGGCAATCTTTGGCGCAACATGGCCAGCATTTGCCCGGCCAAGGCGATTTCCGGCACCAAAACAATGGCTTGCTTATTTTGGGCGCAAATATCGGCGATAAGACGCAAGTAAATCTCGGTTTTGCCGCTGCCGGTGATGCCAAACAGCAAATAGGGACGGTTTTGGCCGCCCCATTCGGCCTTTATAGCCTGATAAGCCTTGTTTTGCGCTTGATTAAGGTCGCTGGGCTCGATTTGTTGCTCTAAATTGCCGCCTAAATCGATGCGCTGCTGCTCCTTAATAAGCGCACCACCTTTGACGAGATTATTGAGCATATCCCTGCTAAAGCCTGCATTTAAAATAGTTCCCTGCTCAAGGGCTGGATTATCTTTTACAAGTGCATATAATTGGCTTTGTTTGGCGGTAAGCTTGGGCATTTCGGCTGCGGCTGTATAAATGTTTTGGAATAAATAGGCAGGTAAAGTGCCTGATAAATGAAGGCCGGCCGGCAGCATGGCCTGGATGGCGCTAACCCAAGGGCATAAATAATAATCGGCCATAAAGCGCGATAGCTGCAATAAATCAGCCCCTAAAAGGGGGGCTTCGGCACAAATTTCTTTAACATAACGTAAGGTTTTGCCGGCAGGAGCTTCGCTGCTAAAGGCAACAATTATCGCCTCGACAGTTTGGCGCTGAAAAGGCACTTTAACCAATTGGCCGATTTTGGCCTTAGCGGCCAATTCTTCGCTTAAACGATAGGTAAAAACATGATCGACGGCCTGCGCCTTGCGATTTATAATAACATCCACTAATTGTGACATTTTTTATTCACCTAATTGAGGCCAAATTCTCCGGGCATTTAAATGAAGAATTTGTTCTTTAACTTGTTCACTTAAAGGTAATTGTTTAAAATGATTGGCCGTAAGCTCGGGGCAATGCCAAGGGCAATCGCTGCCAAATAAAAAGCGCTCGCTGCCATGGGCTAAAATCATTTCCGTAATTTGAGCATCACTTAAAAAGTGGAGGGCAAAAGAGATATCAAAATAAATATTTTGATGCCATAAATGCTCTTTTACCTGCTCGTATTCTTTTAAGCCCCCCATATGGGCGGCAATTAAAACCAAATTATCCAAGTTTGTTAATTGCTTAAGCAAATTGGCTACCTTAGCCGGCGGCGCATAGATTGGCGGTGGCAAACCGGGATCATAGCCGGCATGAAAAATAATTGGCAAGCCAAGCCCGGCCGCCTCTTGGATAATGGCAATATAGGCAGGGTCGTCGATAAAAGTTAATTGATATTGGGGATGAATTTTTATGCCAATTAAACCTAACTTTTTGATACGATTAATTTCGGCAAGGGCATCGCTAGCTGCCGGATGAACCGAACCAAAAGCCAAAACCTGTTGATCTTGGCAGCAAGCAGCAAAATCATTAACCGCTTTTTGCTGCTTTGGATTGGTAACAACCGGCAAAATAATAAATTTTTCAATGCCCCAAGCCTGCATTTTAAGCTTGGTATCGGCCAAATTGCCTAGGGTATAGGGCTTAAAACCGCTGCGCTTACTAAGCATAGCCAAAGTTGATTCGGCAATTTTATCGGGAAATATATGGGTATGGCAATCAATCATAATTACTCCTTTAGCTTTAAAGGCGCAGGTAAGGGCTGTAATCTTATATATTGGATGGGCAGAAAATTCTTATAAAAAGCAAATCCTATTCCCCTAGCAGCCGATCAAACATAATCGAGGCGGCACTGCGCACGGAAAGATGATTATAATCGGTAGGCCCGTAAATGGGGCGTAGGCGATAATTGGCTTCGGCCATAATCTCGGGTGCTAGCCCCCAGCCTGTGCCTAAAAGCAGTAAATAATTACCGCCCTGCTTAGCCATTAGCTGGCGCATATCATCATAAGCGATGCTGCCCTTACCATCTAAGGCGCTACTGGCAATAATATGGGGCTTAGTTTGATACTTAGCCTCGATATCGGCCACTACATCGGCCAAATAAGGCAAAATGGCAACCCGATCTAAGGCCTGTTTACGGGCTGGATTATATTTAGCACCAAAGCCGCTTTGCCAATGATTAATCAAATTATCGATTAGCCCTTTTTGCGATTCGATTGGCTGCACCAAATAATATTTTTCAAGCCCAAAGGTGGCCGCCGCACGGGCAATATCATGCAAATCCAAATTGGTTAAAGAAGTATTAATAATTTGCTGCTTTTTATTCAAAACAGGATAATGCACAAGTGCCACAAATAAATTAAAAGGCCTGCTTTCATCCCTTTTTAATTGAGATAAATATTGATAATCATCGGTTGTAAGGGGTGCTTTGGTCAGCAAATCGGGACGATTTTGATAAGTACGCTTAAGCGATTGTTCGCGCCGCCACTTGGCAATTGCCGCATGGTCGCCGCTTTGCAAAACCGCAGGTACTTCCATATCCCGAAAAACTGGCGGTCGAGTATATTGCGGGTATTCCAATAAACCATCGCTAAAAGATTCCTCGATGGTAGCCTGCTCATGCCCCAGCACGCCGGGGATTAGGCGGCCAATACTATCGGCAATGGCCAAAGCAGCCATTTCGCCGCCGGTTAAAATAAAATCGCCCAAGGAAATAGTGGTAGCCGCACTAAGTTCGCTTACCCTTTGATCAATGCCCTCATAATGACCACACACAATAATAATATGGTCTTTTTGCGACAACTCTTGTGCCATGGCCTGCCGATAGGGTTTGCCATGGGGGGCAGTTATTATTACTTGTGCTTGGTCATAGCCTTTAATATCTTCTAAGGCGGCCATAATTGGCTCGGGTTTCATTACCATGCCTGCCCCGCCGCCATAAAGGCGGTCGTCGGCGGTATGATGCTTATCAAAGCTATAATCTCTAATATCGATGATATTAATTTCCAGCAGGCCTTTAGCTTGGGCTTTGCCAATCATACTTTGCTCAAGAGGACTAAACATGGCCGGAAAAAGGGTTAAAATATCTATTCTCATAGGCCCTCCGGCAAAATTACATCCATTGTTTTTTGGTCTAAATCTATTTTTTTAACCAGCTTTTTTAAAGCCGGCAACCAAATTTCCTGCTCGTCGGCAGTTTTTATTATATAAATATCATTAGCCGGGCGGGTTAAAACTTCGGATATTTGCCCGATTAATTCATTGTTTTCGTACACATTTAAACCGATTAATTGATAATGATAATACTCGCCATCGGGCAAGGCATTATCTTGGCGGATGCCATAAAGGTAAAGGCCGCTTAATTTGGCGGCTTGTTCGGGGCTATCAATATTAGCCAATTTTAGCAAAATGCGCCCCTTATGCAGGCTGGCCTTAATAATTGTATATTCTTGCTCGGGTTGATTGGGGGCTAAAGTATATAGCTTTTGGCCACTGATAAAACGCTTGGGATTATCGCTTAAACATTCTACTTTAAGCAGGCCGGCCACGCCATGTACGCCATGTATTAGGCCGCAGATAATTTTTTCGTCCATGATAACCTCTTTACTTAAAAAAATTGGGCGAACACAGCGGTTCGCCCTCCAAATGATAATTACTCCATAAATACCATGTATCGGCGAAAAATTAATCTATTTCCAGATTGCATTTTTTGCCTTGCTTGGCGGCGGCTGATTTTAAAACCACCCGCATGGCTTTGGCAATGCGGCCTTGTTTGCCGATTACCTTGCCCATATCATCGGCTGCAACTTGCAAATGCAAATCGATGCCATCTTCGCCTTCGCTTTCGGTAACATTTACGGCAGCCTGATCATTGACTAAGGATTTAGCCATATGCTCTACTAATTCTTTCATGGGCAGCCTCCTTATTTAATACCGGCTTTTTTGAATAAAGACTTAACGGTATCCGAAATTTCGGCACCTTCGCCCAACCATTTTTGAGCTTTATCAGCATTAATATTGATAATAGCCGGGTTTTTGGTAGGATCATAATAACCGATTTCCTCAATAAAGCGACCATCACGAGGATAGCGCGAATCGGCAACTACTACTCTGTAAAAAGGGGCTTTTTTGGCACCCATTCTCTTTAAACGAATTTTTGTAGACATTGTTTCACCTCCTTAATAGAATATCCTTAATATATTAAATATTTAAAACGGTAGCTGGGGCATTTTACCAAACTTGCCTTTGCCTTTGCCCGTTTTCATATTATTAAGCTGTTTCATCATTTTTTGCATTTGCTCAAACTGCTTGAGCAGGCGGTTAACATCTTGAACCTGGCGACCGCAACCGGCAGCAATTCGCTTTTTGCGGCTGCCATTGATTAGCGAAGGATTCTCGCGCTCGGCTTCGGTCATCGATTGGATTATCGATTCTACCACCACAAACTGCTTTTCGTCTAATTCGATATTTTTCATTTGCTTGCCTAGGCCGGGTATCATCGAGAGCATTTCCTTCATATCGCCCATTTGGCGCATTTGGCCCATTTGCTCGATAAAATCATTGAAGGTAAAGCGGTTTTGGCGCATTTTTTCTTCCATTTCCAGCATTTTTTGCTGGTCGAAAGAGGCCTGGGCTTTTTCGATTAGGGTTAAAACATCGCCCATACCCAAAATGCGTGAGGCCATGCGATCCGGATAAAAAGGTTCTAAGGCTGCTAGTTTTTCGCCGGTACCGGTAAATTTAATCGGGCAGCCGGTTATGGTTTTTACCGATAATGCCGCACCACCGCGGGTATCGCCATCTAATTTGGTAAGCACAATGCCGCTAACTGCCAATTGCTCGTGGAAGGCCTTGGCCACATTTACCGCATCCTGACCCTGCATAGCATCGATAACCAATAAAATTTCGGTGGGATCTACCGCCTCGCGGATGGCTCGCACCTCGGCCATTAATTCCTCATTGATATGCAGGCGGCCGGCGGTATCGACAATTAAATAATCATTGCCATGGCTACGAGCATGCTCTAGCGCCTGGCGGGCAATTTCCACCGGGCTAATATTATTGCCTAAGGCAAAAACCGGAATATCGGTTTGTTCGCCTAAAATCTTTAATTGCTCAATAGCAGCCGGCCGATAAATATCGGCTGCCGCCAAAAGTGGCCGCTTACCCTGACCTTTTAGATGCAAGGCAATTTTACCGCTACTGGTCGTTTTACCCGAGCCTTGTAAGCCTACCATTAAAATTACAGTGGGCATTTTGGGCGATACATTAAGCTTAGCATGTTCCGCCCCCATTAATTCGGTTAATTGCTCATGAACAATTTTAACCACTTGCTGGCCGGGGGTAAGGCTTTGGAATATATCGCTGCCAATGGCCTTTTCTTTAACTGTGGCCACAAAATCTTTGGCCACTTTATAGCTAACATCGGCCTCTAATAAGGCTAGGCGCACTTCGCGCATGGCATTATTAACATCGGCTTCGCTTAATTTGCCCTTGCCTTTTAGGCGGGCAAAAATATCTTGTAGTTTATCGCTTAAAGCCATAATTATTCACCTATTTCCGTACATAATTGCCATAGTTTTTGATTAGTATTTTGCTCTAAGCCGGCCTCGATTAGGCAGGTTTCGATTTGCTCTTTCAAATCCTGCCGCTTGCGATACTGGGCCAGCAAATGGAGCTTTTGTTCATAATCGCTTAAAAGGGCAGTGGTTCTTTTGAGTAAATCAAAGGCGGCCTGACGGCTGCAATTGCACTGCTCGCCAAGTTCGATTAGGGATAAATCGTCTTCGTAAAAAAGCTCTAAAGCCCGCCTTTGCTTGGCGGTAAGCAAGCTATCATAAAAATCTTTAAGCATTACCATATCGGCTCTTTTTTCGATTAAAAAATCATTCATTTAAATCACCTTTTGTATTATACTTAATTTTAAAAGCTTTGTCAAGTATTTTTACTTTACCGACCAAAAAAAATAAAAAAAATGGATATTTACTTTGCACTTTTGATACATATGGGGTATAATAATCACTAAGTGATTATTATAC
>CAYJBP010000090.1:8514-10616 GCA_964368605.1 uncultured Peptococcaceae bacterium
GCTTTATTTAACTTGCCGGAAATTCTCGGCCAAAGAACGGCCAAGAATTTTTTATGGCAGGATTATACCCTAAATGCCAGTTAGGTTGGGCAGGGAGTTTGTCTTATTTGGCATTTAGGGTATAATAAATAAAGTAATAAAACTTATCAAAAGGGGATAGCTTATGCGCTTATTATTAATTAATGATTTAGCCGTAGATGGTGCTGATATTTTATCATTAATTGGCGATAAGCTATTTAGCAGCATCGATACTATTGATGGTTTGGCTAAAGCCCGCCCTTTATTGGCCGAACAAGCGGCAGATTATTGGGCCTTAATTATCATAAATAGCCATGATGCCAATCAAGCTATTTATCAATTAGGGGAACATTTGATTACCCAAACCTATGCCTCGATAATTATTATTTGTCCCAAGGCCGATTGGCCTAAAGCGGCAGCTAAACTTATTAAGCAGGGAATAATGCTGGTGGCTAAGCCTTTAAGCAAGTCGGTATTTATTCAAAGCCTGCATATAGCCTTGGCTAATCATCAACGCATCCTTGGTTTGCTGGCCGAAAAGCAAAATTTACAAAGGCGCATTGTGGATATTAAATCGGTAGAAAAGGCCAAATATGTATTAATGGCCTATCTGCATATGACAGAACCTGCCGCCCATGCCTTTATCGAGAGGCAGGCGATGAATATGCGCATCAGTAAAAGAGAGGTAGCCGAGGGTATAATTCGCACGTATTTAAATTAATTTATATAGGAGGAAAAAAAATGGCAAATTTTCTGGAGGCTTTAAGTTCTAAACAACCCTTATTATTTGATGGTGGTATTGGTAGTATGCTTACTACTATGGGTTTAAACAGTGGCGATAAGGATAGTAATTTGCTTTTTCCTAAAGAGGTGCAGCAAATTCAGCGCGATTATGTGGCGGCCGGTTGCGATTGTTTAACTACCAATTCTTTTCCGCTAAATGCGGTTTATTGTGCTAAGCATAATCGCTTGGATACTATGCGTGATGCCTTAAAAGCATCTATCGAAAACGCACTTATCGCTGCCGATGGCAAGGCTTTTGTGATTGGCGATATTGGCCCGGGCGGTGATTTGCTTAAGCCTTTTGGCTTAGGCGATCCCGATGCTTATTATGAGGCTTTTTGCGAGCAAGCAGAGTTTTATACTAATTATCAGGTTGATGCGATTTTGCTGGAAACAGTTTTTCAATGGGGCGAGATGGAGCTGATGATTAAGGCCTGTAAAGAGGCTGCCCCTAATTTGCCTATTATTAGCAGTATGACTTTTACTACCGCCGATAATGGTGGCCGCACTTTAATGGGCGATAAAGCTGCTGATTTTGCAGCTAAGGCTGCCGAGCTTGGTGTTTGCGCTGTGGGCGGTAATTGCGGCGATTTAACGGTGTTGCAATGGGCGCAGATTATTGGCGAATTTTTGGCACCCGGTTTACCGGTTTTGGTACAGCCAAATGCCGGCTTACCGCAATTGGATGCCAAAACTAATACCGTAAGCTATAATTTAAGCCCTGCCGATTTTGCTCAAGACATGTTACAATGCCATCAAGCAGGCGCCAAGATTTTAGGCGGCTGCTGTGGCACCACCCCGGCTCATTTAGAGGCTCTAGCTAAGGCTCTGGCCAACAATTAGGCAGTCCAAATTAAAAAGTTTTTTTGATACTTTTCAAAAAAAGAATAATCGCTAAATCTTAAACAAAAAAAGGCCACCAGTAAAATACGAGTGGTCTTTTTATATGCTCTAAAACTCAAGATGTTTTTTTCCGAATGTAATCATCAAACGCCCCCGTGAGTTTCAAAATTGAAACTCACGGGGGCGCAAGTGCTTTAGTTGTGGTGCTTTTGCCTGTTCCTCCTTTTGCGTTGATTATCGCTATTACTTTAGTCAGCGGTAATTGAAAATAAAATTGATAAAAATGAAGTATTCTTCGCCCGGAGGGATGTTTTGGCCGGCTTAAAACCTTTAAAACCTTGGGGGCGCTGTCCCCTGAGCTAGTGCCAAAATCTTTGATTTTGAGTACTAGCTACGTGCATTAGCTGTGGGTTAGCTTTAGCTAAACCCAGCTAGGCCAAACCCCTGCAATTTTTTGA
>CAYJBP010000091.1:0-7306 GCA_964368605.1 uncultured Peptococcaceae bacterium
ACCTGAGCAGGCGCCACCTGAGCAGGCGCCACCTGAGCAGGTGCAACCTGAGCAGGTGGCACTTGAGCCGATGGCACCATTGGCCTTGCCGGGGTTTGGTTGATATTTTGGGCAGGGTTAATTTGATTGGCAGCTTGTAAAAGTGCCAGCTCCAGGCTAAGGCGTGGTTGCAGAGAATTGCGCAGGCGATTATCGGCCTCGCTTAGGGTTTGCAATAAGCGAATTAGCTGATTACTATTTACCGCAAAGGGTAAATTGGGTTTTTGGCCTGCTAAAATCTGCAAAAGAATTTGCCTTTGATAAATCAATAAATCCTGGACAAATTGGCGCAAATTAAGGCCTTGATTATAAATATTATCGATAGTGCCCAAAATTTGTTCTAAATCATTGGCAATTAAGGCGGCCGTTACTGCCATTAATAATTCCCGCTTGGCCATGCCTAAAACATCGCTAACCACCTCTAAATCGATGCGCCCATCGGCAAAAGCGGCGCATTGATCCAGCAGGCTTAGGGCATCACGCAGGCCTCCTTCGGCCTTTTGGGCTATTAAGGCCAAGGCCTCGGCTTCGCTTTGATAGTTTTGTTCATCGGCAATTTGCTGCAAATAATCAGTAATTACTTGATCACCAATGCGCTTAAAATCAAAACGCTGGCAGCGTGATAATATCGTTAAAGGAATTTTATGTGGCTCGGTGGTGGCCAGCACAAAGATAACATGTGCCGGCGGTTCTTCTAAAGTTTTTAATAAAGCATTAAAAGCGGGAACAGTTAGCATATGAACTTCGTCTATAATATAGACCTTGTATTTATCCTGGGCCGGGGCATATTTTACCCTTTCGCGCAGGTCGCGGATTTCGTCGATGCCTCGATTAGAGGCGGCGTCGATTTCCATGATATCCAGGGCATTATCTTCCAGATTACGCAGGCAGGCTGCGCAAAGGCCGCAGGGCTCGCCTGCCTGATTATCCAGGCAATTAATAGCCCTGGCAAAAATTTTGGCCGAAGATGTTTTGCCGGTACCACGAGGGCCGCAAAATAAATAGGCATGGACAAAACTGCCCTGCTTAATTGCGGCGCATAGGGTGCGGCTAATATGCTCCTGACCTAAAAGTTGGCCAAAGGTTTTAGGCCTTAATCGGCGGTATAACGCGGTATAAGCCATAAGATTACCTTCTGTATCGATTAATTGGTGAATAAATTATCACTATCATATTGCGGATCGGCGGTAAAGTGAATATCTAGACGGCGCAAAGTTTCTTCATCGGCACTATTTAAAAAGTGGCTATTATGTGCCTCGGTGGCTTGTAATTTTTTTAATTGACTAATTGCCAGCTCTACACTGGAATTAGTAGCCGCACAAAGCGAAAGTGCCAGCAAGGTATCGCTAAGATTTAAGGCCGAATTTTGGGCTTTAAGGGTATTCTTTTTCATCTCGATAATCGGCCCGATAATTGTTGGTGCCAAAAGATGAATGGAATCGGCAAGGCCGGCCATTGTTTTGATAGCATTAATAACGGCCGCCGCCGGTGCAGTTAATAGCTGCGAGGCCTTACCCAAAATTATTTGGCCATCGGGCAAAGCAAGCGACATAACCGGTACTTGGCAAGCATCGCTTTTTTCGCGGGCGGGCTTTACCACCAGCCTATCTTCGGCAGTAATGCCTGCTTGCTGCATCACCATTTCGATTCTGGCCGGGATATCATCATCGGCCAAACCCTGGCGGGCATCGCATCGAGCCTTATAATAACGACGAATGATTTCTTGCTCGGCCGCTCTTTTGGTTATTTCATCATCACAGATCGCTTTTCCTGCCATATTTACACCCATATCGGTTGGCGATTGATAAATATCGCAATGGCTGCCCACCTTGGCCAAAACCGCCCTTAATACCGGGAATACCTCGATATCACGATTATAGTTAACGGTAGTGGTATTATAGGCCTCTAAATGATAAGGATCGATGGCGTTTATATCACGCAAATCGGCAGTGGCGGCCTCGTAGGCTAGGTTTACCGGATGTTTTAATGGCAAATTCCAAATCGGGAAGGTTTCGAATTTGGCATAGCCTGCCGCTATACCACGCTTTTGCTCATGATAAATTTGCGATAAGCAAGTAGCCATTTTGCCCGAACCCGGGCCGGGGGCGGTAACTACCACTAAGGGGCGGCTGGTTTCGATATAAGGGTTGGCGCCATAGCCTTCTTCGCTAACGATGGTTTCTACATCGGTAGGATAGCCCTTGGTTAAATTATGCATATAGGTTTTGATATTGCGCTGTTGCAATCTTTTGCAAAATGTCTCGGCTAAAGGTTGTCCGCTAAATTGGGTAATAACAACCGAATTAATCATCAAGCCCATCGCGCTTAAATTATCGATTAAGCGTAAAACATCCATGTCATAAGTAATACCAATATCGGCACGGATTTTGCTGGTTTCAATCGCCGGGGCAGAAATTACAAAGATAATTTCGGCGATATCTTTTAATTCTTGCAATAACTTAGCTTTACTATTGGCATCAAATCCCGGCAAAACTCGCGCTGCATGCAAATCATCAAATAATTTGCCGCCAAACTCCAAGTATAGCTTATTATCGAATTTAGCAATTCTTTCTCTAATAAACTTAGTCTGCAACTCCATATACTTACTGCTGTCAAAACCGATTTCTTGCATAATAGCCTCCCTCTTTCTTTTAAAATATTTGTTTTTGCAACAAATTTCAATTATAACACGATTTTAGCTTTTTGTAAAGATATTTGCCATAATTAATAGCCAAAAATTAACAATTAAATTAAGAAAAATTAAGAAAGTTTTTCTGGTATTTTTGGAACATTTGTAGTAATATAGGGAGATAGATATTTATCTATTAGTAATTGCCCCTTTAAAGGAGGTTAAAGTGTGTCTGAAAAAATTGAACCTAATGCTTCGGCAGTAATTAAGGTTTGTAATGTTAAAAAAATATATAAGGTTGGCGAAGTTAAAATTAGGGCTTTAAATGATATTAGCCTGGATATTAACAAAGGCCAATTTGCCTGCGTAGTTGGGCGATCCGGTAGTGGCAAATCTACTTTACTTAATATGATGGCCGGCTTAGAAAGCGTAAGCGGTGGCAAAATTATTATCGCCGGCCAACATATCGAGAAAATGAATGAGGCTGAATTAATCGATTTTAGGCAAAAAAATATCGGCTTTGTGTTTCAATCTTTTAATTTGTTACCTTATTATACAGCTCTGGAAAATGTATCCTTACCCCTTACTTTTAGGGGCGTTCCTTCGGCGCAAAGGCGTAAAAAAGCCATGGATATGCTTAAATTAGTTGGCCTAAAAAGCCATGCTCATCATACACCAATGCAAATGTCCGGCGGCCAGCAACAAAGGGTGGGTATTGCCAGGGCTTTGGTAAGTGATCCCAAAATTGTTTTTGCCGATGAGCCTACCGGTAACTTAGATTCAAAAACCAGCCTGGAAATTATGCTGCTTTTGCTGAAAATTTTTAGAAATAGCAATACTACCTTTGTAATGGTAACCCATGATCCGCAAATGTCGGAATTTGCTGATATTAGCATTAATGTGCTAGACGGCAAGGCGGTAGACATGATTAAAAATCCCCATCCTTTAACCGCAGAAGATATTATGGCCAAAATTGCCGCCGAGGGTAGCCAGTAAGTTTGGTTTGCGTTGAACAAAAGCCGGTCGCCCTAAGGCGGACGGTCGAAGCTGCGCTTCGACCGTAGCCGGGCGGTTGCCCGGCTACTCAATAATGCTTGCGCTTTGCGCAATCATTATTGAGTCCGCCCCTTTACCACTTTGGCTAAAAATACTTAATGTCGGCTGCTGATACAAGCTATAAAAGCTATCTTTATGGCATATTTTCTGCTTAATCGGCTTAATTTTTTTGGCTTAATATAACTTTTTTATAGACCGATTATGCAAAAAAGTGCTTAACCTAATTGCCAATATTTTAAATTTATGGAGGATAAAAAATGTTTAACTCAAAGAAAGGTTTATTGTTTCTCATCACTCTGCTTATCATGATGGCCATTACCGTACCGGCTTTAGCCGGCGAATATGAGCCGCCCAGCCCGGGTTGGAGTGATCCTTTGCGGGTAGAGGGTGCTTTAGCCGTACCATCGGGCGATCCCGGTCAAACTATTATTATTACCATTCCTGTTTATTTTAGTGATGAATATGGTTGGGATAATGTTAAGGATATCGTGCTTGGCCCCACGGTAAGCACCGATCCTGCTGTTTGGCCTTTTGAAATTAATCGTACCTCTTTTGATCAAAAAGTAGTGCTTTCGCAGGATAGGGCAAGAATTAGCTTTAATCTTTTGATTAGTGAAGAAGCCGGTGCCGGCCTTTATCCTTTGCAGTTTACTTTAAGCTATGCTGCCAATAATGGCCTAACCAGGGAGGTTATCAATACCCCGATTACCACCTATGTAGAGGTTCTTTCCGATGGTAGCGAATACGAAGACCCCGATGATGAAGAGGATGACGAGGACGAAGATGATAAAGACAATCATTTTACTTTAAGCAATACTTTAGCGCCGCATATTAATGTAATTGCCGATCAAGCTAATCGTGTGCAGCTAAAATTGCCAATTTTAAGTAGCAATCAGCCGGTAACCAATGTATATATCGAGCCGGTTATCACCACCGATTTACTTACCTTCCCCTTTATTGTCGAGCAGCAAAGCTATCGTCAGGAATTGGGCGATTTTACGGCTAATCAAACCAAGGAAGTAATTTATGATTTCTTGGTTTCCGAGGATGCGGTAACGGGTGCTAAGGGTATCGGTTTTAATATTGGCTTTACCTTTGAAGACAAAAATTATACCGAAACCATTACCGCTTATATCAATGTAAATAATGAAGAAAAAGAAGAAGAGGATGAGGATGAGCCTAAACATAAGCCTAAATTAATTATTTCTTCTTATAGTATAGCGCCGGAAAAAGTTTATGCCGGCAGCAATTTTACGCTTAGCACCGATTTTACCAATACCAGCACCGAAACAATTTATAATTTAACAATAAGCATTACTAATTCCGATTTAGAAAATGCCTATGTAGTGCCTGCCCAAAATGGTTCTAATACTATTTATATACGTTCTTTAGCACCGGGGGCAACGATTAGCCGCGATTTGGAATTACAGGTGCGCCCCGATACCCCGGCTAAACCCAATATGATGAATATCGAGATGGATTATGAAGATAGCGAGGCTACCGAGTATAATGAGGCACAAAGTATTACCGTGCCGATTAATCAAGAGGTTAGGGTAGTGGTAGAAGATCCTCGTTTTGATACCGATTTTACCATGGTTGGCCAAAGTGTTTATGCTACGGTAGCCATAGTTAATATGGGCAAATCGGAGATTTACAATACGATGATTACGGTAGAAGGCCCTGGTTTAACTTTGGAAGAGAGTATGTATGCCGGCAATGTTGGTTCCGGCACGCAGTATAATGCCGATATTGGGATTATCCCGATGGAAGCCGGCGAAATTGCCGGTGAAATTGTAATTAGCTATGAAGATGAGTATGGCGATATGTTAGAAAGCCGCCTGCCTTTTAGCCTTTATGTTGAAGAGATGTATGTAGACGATATGGGCATGGGTGATATGGGCATGGGCGATATGGATTATGGCGACATGGATTATGGTGATATCGAGTATGACGAAATGGGCATGCCGATTGAAGGCGGTGGTGTATCGCCGGCTATAATAGGCACTATGGCGCTGGTTGCCATCACTGTCTTGATAATTGTGATTAAGAAAAAACGCAAGAAAAAGCGCCTGGCCGAATTGGCCGAAGATGATGAGGAGGAGGATGTCGCATGACTTTCTTCGACACCTTAGGCATTGCCTTAATCAATTTATGGCGGCGCAAATTAAGGGCTATTCTAACGGCCTTGGGCATGGCAATTGGTACTACCAGTATTGTGGTAATGATTTCGATAGGCTTAGGTTTTAGCCAAAGTTTTGAAGAGCAGATTGCTAATTTTGGCAGCCTAACCAAAATTGATGTTGGCCCGGGCTGGGACGAACAAACCGGCCGCGAGCTTAATATTGACGATGATATGCTAATGCAGCTAAGCTCTATTGCCCATGTCGAAACGGTGATGCCGATTGTTAGCAGTAGCGGTAATGCTAAAAGCGGCCGTAATCAATCTTATATGGAGATTTACGGTGTAGATTTTGCTAAAGCCGCCGAGTTTGGTATAGTGGCCGACGAGGGCACGGTGCCTGTAGATAAAAGCACCGGCTCTAAATTAAATGTGCTTGTGGCAGGTAATTTGGCTTATGATATGTCGCCACCTAATAGCAATAGCTATTATTATTATGATCCTAATAATATGCCCGAGCCTAATGTAAATTTAATGGAAGATCGGATTAAATTTAGTTTTGATTGGGGCGCATTTGAATCGGGCTATCAGTATAGCGAAGGTCAAAGCAGGGGTAAAACTTATACTTTAAATGTAACCGGCATTTTGGATAATACCACTACCTATGAGTTTTATAATGCTATTTTTGTCGATTTAGAAACAATGGATAAATTATTAAAGGATAATAAAGATTTTACCGGTTATGACCCCAAAGAGGATAGTTATCGAACTGTATATTTAATGGCCGATGATATTGAAAATGTGGGCACAATTGTGGAAGAAATTCGAGCTATCGGGCTAAATGCCTGGGGGCAAGGCGAATGGATACAGCAAAGCCAAGAGCAAATGGGCATGATTCAGGCCGTACTGGGGGCAATTGGTGCGGTAGCAATGCTGGTTGCAGCGATTGGCATTATGAATACGATGATGATGTCTATTTATGAGCGCACCCGTGAAATTGGGGTAATCAAGGTTTTGGGTTGTAAGATGAGCAATATTATGCGCATGTTTTTGATCGAATCCGGCTATATCGGCTTTTTTGGCGGTACCTTGGGCTTATTGATTAGCTATGGATTATCATATATAGTGAATATATTTGCGGCTAATTCGGGCATGACTATGGGTACAGATATTTCGGTAATTCCCTTTTACTTAGCTTTAGGAGGGGTAGCTTTTTCGGCCGGGGTGGCGGTATTATCGGGATTATACCCGGCCATAAGGGCAATGCGTTTATCAGCCTTGGCCGCTATTCGTAATGAATAAATCCTAGTGGGGGCTGTTTTTGATTTTTTGTGTTTCGTTTTAGGGGGGAATGGGCAAAACCCATTCCCCCAAACTAGGGAAATCGATACTGCTCGAACCCAACCCAGCTTTGGCAGTTTTTGATTTGTTTTGTAGGGAATGGTCTTGACCATTCCGATGCT
>CAYJBP010000091.1:7406-10485 GCA_964368605.1 uncultured Peptococcaceae bacterium
TTGGTTATTTATATTCGGCGGGGGATAGTTTGTTTGGTTTGTATTTCGTAGTTGGTAGGCTTTCTTGTCCCTTCCTAATGTTTGCTCTTGTAGTTTTTTTTATCGCAGAGGGGGATTATTACTTTTTGGTCGCAAGCTGTATAATAAATATATAAGGAGCAATATGCAACAAGGACTTGCCTTAGATATCAGCTTTAAGTCGATATTTAAATTTACAATACCCAGCATTGTGCTGATGGTTTTTACCTCATTATATGTAATGATAGATGGTATTTTTGTTGCGCGTTTGGTTAGTACAGATGCGCTTTCTGCTTTGAATATTATCTATCCTTTAGTTAATATCTTTATGGCTATCGGTATTATGATGGCAACAGGTGGTAGTGCTATTTGTGCCATCAAATTAGGCCAAGCCAAAAATTATGAAGCCAGGCAGGATTTTTCCTCTTTTTTAGTTTCGGCCACGATTTTGTCTATTATTATCGCCTTTTTATTATGGCTTAATATTGAGGCGCTTATTTATGCCTTAGGATCTAATCAGGAGATTTATTTGCTATGTTATGATTATGCCTGGCCAATGTTACTTTTTGGGCCTGTCTTTGTAGTGCAGGTTATTTTGCAATTTTTCTGTATTACGGCAGGACGCCCCGATTTAGCGGTTATCCTTACCTTAATCGGGGGCTTAAGCAATATTGTGCTCGATTATCTTTTAATTGCTATCTTTGACTTAGGCATTTTAGGGGCTGCTTTGGCTACCGGTCTAGGTTCTTTATTCTCGGCTGTTTATGGCCTGGTTTGGTTTATTTGGGCCAAAAATAATAGCCTTCGTCTTACTAAGCCTAATTTTAAATTTATAACTATGGTCAAGGCTGCTATTAATGGCTCTTCCGAAATGGTAAGCAATATTGCGATGGCCATTACTACTTATCTATTTAATATCACGATGATGAATTTGCTGGGATCTTCCGGTGTGGCGGCCATTACTATTGTGCTTTATGCCCAATTTTTGCTAACAGCCATTTATATGGGCTATGCCAGCGGTGTTGCGCCTTTGATTAGCTTTAATTATGGCGAGCAAAACAAGGCTAAATTACAGGCTTTAATTAAAATTAGCCTTAGGTTTATTATGGCATCCTCGATTATTGTCATTATTTGTTCTTTAATATTTGCGCCAACAATCGCCGCTATCTTTGCCGATAATAGCACCGAGGTTAGCAATATTGCCGTGCCCGGCTTGCGTATTTTTACGATTGGCTTTTTATTTTCGGGCTTAAATATTTTTTGCTCATCCATGTTTACGGCCTTTGCCAACGGCAAAATTTCGGCCTTAATCTCTTTTTTGCGCACTTTTTTATTTATCAGCGGCGCTATTTTAATTTTGCCGCAAATACTCGATATCACCGGCGTTTGGCTGGCCGTACCCATTGCCGAGGCCTTAACTTTTATTATCAGTATTATCCTGCTTAAGCATTATCGCAAGGTTTATAGCTATTGACAATTATAGCAAATTGTGATATTCTGTATTTACAATTTCAAAATTCTTGTCCTAAACTGCCGCCGGGTAGCTTGGGATGAAGGGTGTTCGCAATCATGCTTTAGGCCTTGTAGCATGGTGGCGGGCGCTTTTTTTTATCAACTTTAAGCAGGAGGCTTTTTATGATCGAAAGTAGTAGTCAATTATTTACCAAATATGTTTCACGCAGTGTTTTGGCGATGATTGGCTTATCGCTATATTTGCTGGCCGATACCTATTTTATCGCCGCCGGCATGGGTTCTGATGGTATTACGGCCTTAAATTTGGCTATCCCGGTTTATTCTTTAATCAATGCCTTGGGTTTATTGCTGGGCATGGGGGCGGCCAGCCAATATGCTATTTATTGCGGCCAAGGCCAAAAAGAGCAGGCCGATAGCGTTTTTAGCCATGCCTTTATAATGGCGCTTGCTTTAGGCTTGGGTTTGATGGGCTTTGGTTTTTTTGGTACTTCGTGGTTGGCTACGCTTTTGGGTGCCGATAGCCAAATTTTGCCTTTAGTTATCCCTTATATGCGCACCGAGTTCTTATTTGCGCCGGCCATGCTTTTGCATCAAGTATATATTTGTTTTGTTCGCAATGATATGCGCCCGGGCCTGGCCATGGCCGGTATGGTTAGTGGCTGTATGGCTAATATTGTCTTGGATTATATCTTTATTTTTATCTTTAATTGGGGTATGTTTGGGGCAGCATTTGCTACCTGTTTGGCGCCAATTATTAGCATATGTGTTTTAAGCAGCCATTTTTGGCAAAAAAAGCATAATTTTCACTTTAATTTTAAGCCATTAAGCTTTAAGGTTTGTGGCCGCTTTTTGCCTTTAGGGATTACCGCCTTTATCAACGAGTATTCTTCGGGGCTGGTTATCATGCTCTTTAATTTTATTATTTTGGATATTAGCGGCAATTTAGCCGTGGCGGCCTATGGCATTATTGCCAATTTAGCCTTGATTATGATTTCTATTTTTGTGGGTATTGCCCAGGGCATACAGCCTTTAATCAGCTATAATTTGGGGATGGGCCAAATGGCTGCTATTTTTAAGTTTATACGCTATGGTTTAATTTGCGGCCTTATAGTTGGGGTTATTAGTTATATTGTAGTATTATTGTTTAATAGTCAATTAACCGACTTTTTTAATACCGAAGACGACCCTGCTTTGCAGGTTTTGGCCGAGTGGGGGATGATTATTTATTTTAGCTCATTTTTATTTACCGGAATTAATATTGTTGCCTCGGCTGCTTTGGCGGCTTTGGCCAGGCCTAAGGCTGCTTTTATTATCTCGATTAGCCGAGGGATGATTATTGTTAGTATTTTAGTGCTAATTTTACCAAGGTTTTGGCAGATTAACGGTGTATGGTTAGCAATGCCGGTAGCCGAGCTTTTAACAGCAGTTATAAGCATGGTCTTTTTAATAAGAATAAGAAAACTTAATAAATTTTAAAAATTTTTGTTTTTTACAAAAAGCAAAAGTCTTAATTTATTAATCGTAATCTTTCAATTGTATAAGGTTAACAGCTATATAAATTAGCAAAATAGCCATAATCAAAAGCAAT
>CAYJBP010000092.1:0-10385 GCA_964368605.1 uncultured Peptococcaceae bacterium
TTTGGCAAAGCCAAAACAGCCCACATGCGCCTTTTGGCGAAGCCAAAACAGCCCATATGCGCCTTTTGGCAAAGCCAAAACAGCCCATATACACCTTTTGGCGAAGCCAAAACAGCCCACATGTGCCTTTTGGCAAAGCCAAAACAGCCCATATACGCCTTTTGGCGAAGCCAAAACATTTACAACATAATAAGAAAGATAGGCTATCACAATCAGAACAATAGTTGCGATAGCCTATCTTTCTTATTATGCTTAGCGCCAAGGTTCGCCTTCTTTAGCCTAAGGTTTTACCAATGGCTTGTTTTGTGTAGAGCACTTTATTTTTATTTGCGTAGCAAATAAAAATAGCAGCTTTCTTTCAATTTTATCAATTCGATTCTTAGCTTTACTACTTTTTAGATTTCTTTGCTTATTTCTATTGCCTTGCTTTTAGTAATTGAAAGATTTTAAGGTCAAAGGATTAAGACCATTCTTTTTTTTGAAAAAAAAAGAATCAAAAAAAACTTTAGGGGCTGTCGCAGCTTTTTGCGATAGCCCCCTTTTTTTCTAACAGTTTTTGCTTATGCCATCCTAAAATCAACCAATACTAACTGGGCATTTACCTGGCGGTTAAATTGATTTACCGTTAAATTATAAATAATATCCAAGTTAATAGCCTGCTTAGGTTGAACCCCCATTATTAAATCCGGCCAAACATGTTGACCGCAATTTTGATTAATCAATTCCTGCAATTTATCCTTGCCATTAAAGCTTATTGCCTCGATTTGCCGCGAGCTATTTTTAAAAATTAAACGCATTACTTGTTTGTTTTGACCAAGTAATATAATTTTTTGCAATTGTAAATTCTTAGCAGCAAAAATAATCTGCGGATTAGCCTTACCATATGGCTCTAATAGTTTGATTTGCTTAGCCAAATTCAAATCGGCTTTTTCGGCCGGCAAATAATAGTCAATACGATAAAGCTGCTCTAAATCATCATCGCTAATCAGGCAATCTTGATTAAGCGTTTTACGCAAAATGTCCAGGTTATCAACACTAATACTAAAACCTGCCGCCATCGGATGGCCGCCAAAATTCTCGAATAAATGCTTGCATTTGCTTAAAGCCTCATAAATATTATAACCCTCAATCGAGCGGCAAGAACCACGCAGTATCGCCTTTTCGCCGCTAATTATAATACTGGGTCGATAATAAAGCTCTTTGATTTTACCGGCAATAATCCCGGCTATACTCTCATGAATATTTGGGCAATGAATAACAATTACCTTTTCCTCGCCAATTTGCTGATTCTCAATCTCTGCTAAGGCATTTTTAATCCCCAAATCGGTTAGCTGCTTGCGTTCTTGATTAAGCTGATAAAGCTTTTCGGCCATCTCCTTAGCATCACTCTCATTATCGGCCAAGAATAAATCTACCGCCGATTTAGCAGCATCCAAACGGCCGGAGGCATTAATGCAAGGCCCCAGTCTAAAACCGATTTGATAAGCCTCTAAATCGCAATTTTCCAAGCTGCATACTTTACATAAGGCCTGTAAACCATAGTTATCACTATTATTTACCAAGCTTAAACCTTGCCTTACTATAGCCCGATTATCGGCCAGCAAATCTACTAAATCGCAAATAGTGCCAATTACCGCAAAAGGCAGGATTTGCGGCCAAAAAGCCGCCCAATCGGCAGCAAAATGCTCGTATAAAGCCTGCGCCAGGCGATAACTTAAACCGGCTGCGCAATATTGCTTAAAAGGATAGGGGCAATCCTCACGCTTGGCATTAACTACCGCCTCGGCTTCAACCAAAATTTGCCTATCCTCGGCATCACGGGGCAAATCATGATGATCAACAATAATCACCTGCATGCCCAAAGACCTGGCATAAGCCACCTGCTCTAATGAAGATACCCCATTATCGCAGGCAATTAGCAAATCAATACCCTGCTCTTTAAGCTTAGCTATTGCCTGATTATTTAGGCCATAGCCTTCTTCTTCACGCATGGGAATATAATAGCTACACTGGGCATTTAAAGATTTTAAGGTTTTATAGATAATAACGGTAGAGGTTATACCATCGGCATCATAATCGCCAAAAATAACGATTTTTTGTTGGGCAGCAATAGCGGCCTCGATGATAACTACCGCCTTGGTCATATCGGCAAATAAAAAAGGCGAGGTTAAATTTTCTCGATGAGCCTGTAAAAAATAATCGACATCGGCCTTTTCTCTAAAGCCTCGCACAGCCAAGATATGAGTTAAAATAGGATTAATCTGCCAGCTTAAGGCTAAATCGTTGATATTAACCGCCGCCTGTTTTAGCATCCATTTAGGCAAAATTTACACTCCTTTAGGCTAGTTACCCTTAACCCAAATTGTTAATAGTAACCAGATATTTTTAAAAATAACTTAAACCATAGGCTGTTTTTTAATCTTAACCTTTTTATTATGAACAATTAAACCCTTTTTGCGGGAGATATTTTCTAAAATACTGCCCACCAAGAATAAAGATGAATAAAAGCCGCCGATAATACCCACGGTTAAAGCCAGGATAAAGGCGTGTGTGGTTTCGCCGCCAAAAAATAATAGCGCCAGCAGCAAAAATAAGACCGCTAAAACCGTATTTATCGAACGGGTAATAGTTTGATTTAGGCTTAAATTAATAAGATCTTTAATACCCATCTTTTCATTATAGGCAATATTTTCGCGGATGCGGTCGAATACCACAATCGTATTATTAATCGAATAGCCCAAAACCGTTAAAATAGCTGCAATAAAGGCACTGTCTACCTCGATGCCGGCAATGGCAAAAACACTGATAATCACCAAAACATCATGCAACAAAGCAATAATAGCGGTAATTGCAAAATTAAATTGAAAGCGCAAACTAATATAAGTTAGCATCAAAATACCGGCAATTAGTATTGCCCATTGGGCATTGAGTAATAGTTCTGCGCCAATAACAGGGCCGATTAGTTCCGAGCGCTCCACACTAAGCGGTGCCAATTCGCCTAAAGCAGCCAACATGGCCTCGCTTTGTTCGATGCTTAGCTCTTGGCTGCGGATTAAAAAGCTATTATTGTCGCTTACCTGGATAGAAGGGGTTTGTTCTACATATTGATTAACCACCTCGCGCACGGCAACCAGCTCGATTTCTTGATCATAGCGGATTTGCAAAATCGAACCGCCGGTAAAATCAATACCTTGATTAAGACCGGAAAAGGCCGCCATTAGCAGGCCGGGTATAATTATCAAAGCGGCAATAATATACCAAACTTTTTGCAGACGCATAAAGTCGATTTTAAAAATAAACTGTTTTTTGTTCATCCCAAAAAGCGGCTTATGAGCCAAAGGCTTAATATCCGAGGTAAAGCGCAACATATAACGGGTAAAAGTAATAGCCGTAAACATGCTGGCAATAATACCTAAAGATAAAGTAAGGGCAAAGCCTTTAATTGTGCCGCTGCCAAAATAATAAAGCACGATAGCTGCAATTAAAGTAGTAATATTACTATCCAAAATAGTGGCAAAAGCACGTTTAAAGCCGGATTCGATACTGGCTTTTAGCGATTTACCATGATACATTTCCTCTTTTATGCGCTCAAAAATGATGATATTGGCATCAACCGCAACCCCGATCGACAAAATAAAACCGGCGATAGAAGTTAGGGTTAGGGTAGCATTTACCATATTTAAAGCCCAAAGCAAAAGTAATGAATAAACAATTAAAGATAATGCAGCCCAAAGCCCGGGTATACGGTAAACCAATAACATAAAGCCTGCTAAAACTACTAAACCGATTAAAGAGGCATTAAGGCTTTTAGCTAATGAATCCTGGCCTAAAGTGGGGCCGACGATATTTTGCGATAATTGCACAATATCAACCGGCAAAGCGCCGCCTCGCAATAAGGAGGCTAATTCGGCAGCCTCTTCAAAGGTGGTAAAACCGCCTTCAATCATGGCTTCGCCGCCGGTAATTACAGTGTTTACCTGCGGTGAGGAAATAATCTCGCCATCTAGGCTAATTAGAATAGCTTGGCCAAGATAGCTGGCGGTGGCATCGGCAAATAATTGTGAACCTTCGCTATTAAATTTTAGGCTAACAATATTGCTTTGGCTACCATCATAATTGGTAATAATTTGGGCGGTGGCATCTTCTAAATGGCTGCCGCTTAGGATAACCTCGCCATCGGGTGCTAAAAACTCTAACTTAGCGGTGCGCCCCAGCAATTCTAAGGCTTGTTCGGGATTATCAACACCGGCTAATTCGATAATAAGGCGGTCGTTGCCTTCGCGCTGTAAAATTGGCTCACTAACCCCAAATTCGTCAACACGACGGCGCATAACTTCCATTAATTGATCCATATCCTGATCGGTAATAGCCTGCCCCTCTTCGGGCACAGCTTGCAGCACTACCTGCGCTCCACCTTGCAAATCAAGGCCAAGATTTATCCCTTCTTGCAAAGGATTTAGGGATAGGAATAAAGCACCAAATATCAAAGCAATAATAATGATAATTTTTAAAGGAGCAAACTTATTCATAAATACCTCACAAAAAATTTTACTCGATTTATAAAAATTGGGGCAGAGCCCCAAAAACAAAGCCTTTTGGCTGTACCAAAAGGCTTTGTTTTTAAGACCTTGGGGGCTTTGCCCCCAAGCCCCTATAATTTTTTAGTAAAAAATTAATTAAAACTTTTTACTCTTCTTCTTCATCGTCTTTTGTTAATACTTTGGCCATATCTACAACTATATCGTTTTCGGCCAGCTTAATTACCCTTACGCCATGGGCATAACGGCCTTGCTCGGATATACCATCTACCTCTACCCGGATAATAATGCCATCGCGCGAGATTATCATCATCTCGTCACCGGGGCGTACTACCTCGATAGCCACTAATTGGCCGGTTTTATCATTGCAGCGCAAGGCATATACACCCTTGCCACCACGATGGGTAGTGCGGAAATCAACCAAAGGTGTGCGCTTGCCATATCCCCTTTCGGATAATACCAATAGCTCGCCGTTTTCCTGTACGCTATCCATGCTTACCACATGATCCATATAGGCCAAAGTTATGCCACGTACCCCTCGGGTTGCCCGACCCATCGGCCGAACATCCAGCTCCGAGAAGCGGATAGCTGCACCTAAGGCGGTAGAAAGAATAATCTCCTCCTCGCCATTAGTACGCTTAACCCCGATTAAATCGTCGCCGTCGTCTAGGTTGATGGCAATTAAGCCATCTTTGCGGCTGCTATCATATTCGCTTAAGAGGCTCTTTTTAACTACGCCATTGCGGGTAGCCATGAACAAATATTCATCCTCTTTATACTCTTTAACCGGGATAACGGCGGTAATTACATCTTCGCCGGTTAAAGATAGCAAGTTAACAATAGCCGTGCCCTTAGCCTGACGCCCGGCCTCGGGGATTTCATGCACCTTTAGGCGATATACGCGACCTTTTTTGGTAAATACCAGCAAATAATGATGAGTGGTAGTAATAAATAGCTGCTCCACATAATCCTCTTGCTTGGTGGTCATCGCAGTTACGCCACGACCGCCCCGCTTTTGCTGCTTATAGGTATTTACATTTAAGCGCTTGATATAACCGCCCTTAGAAATGGTGATAACCATATCTTCCTCGGCAATTAAATCTTCGGTGCTTAAATCACTATCATCACGGGTGATAACAGTGCGGCGCTCATCATTATATTTTTGCTGCATAGCGCCTAATTCATCTTTGATAATATACATAACTAACTTTTCATTGGCCAATACTTCGGTTAAATAAGCGATGGTTTTTAATAATTCCTTATATTCATCCTCTAATTTTTCACGCTCCATGCCTTGTAATGCTCTTAAGCGCATTTCCAAAATGGCTTGAGCCTGAATTTCGGATAAACCAAAACGCTCCATCAACTTTTCTTTAGCATTATTATGCGATGCCCTAATTGTGGCAATTACTTCGTCGATAAAATCGAGCGCTATTTTTAAGCCTTCAACAATATGGGCTCTGGCTTGGGCTTTAGCTAATTCAAAACGGCTACGACGCACAATTACATCTTGCTGATGGGCAATATAATGCTCGAGCATTTCTTTAATATTTAGCACTTTAGGCACACCGTTTACCAAGGCCAGCATAATAATACCAAAGCTGCTTTGTAATTGGGTATGCTTATATAATTGATTAAGAATTACCGAGGCATTGGCATCTTTTTTAACCTCGATAACCACCCTTAAACCTTCTTTATCGGTTTCGTCCCTTAAATCGGTAATGCCTTCTACCTTGCGTTCATGAACCAAATCGGCAATTTTTTGAATTAATTGGGCCTTATTTACCTGATAGGGCAATTCGGTAATTAAAATCCTTTGCTTGCCATTATTCATTTGCTCGATAACGGCTTTAGCCCGTAAACGCACCACGCCACGGCCGGTACGATAGGCCGATTTAATGCCATCGGTACCTAAAATAATGCCGGCAGTGGGAAAATCGGGCCCTTGTACATGCTCCATCAAATCGTCTACCGTTGCTGCCGGATTATCGATTAAGCACATGGTAGCATTAACAATTTCCGTTAAATTATGGGGCGGAATATTGGTAGCCATACCAACAGCAATACCCGATGAACCGTTTACTAATAAATTAGGCAAACGGGCCGGCAATACGGTGGGCTCTTTTTCCAAGCCATCATAGTTATCGGCAAAATCGACAGTATCTTTATTGATATCGGTCATCAAGTCCATAGCATAATGACGCAGGCGGGCTTCGGTATAACGCATGGCCGCCGCATCATGGCCGTCGATAGAACCAAAGTTACCCTGGCCATCTACCAACATATAGCGCATCGAAAATGTTTGCGCCATTCTAACTAAAGTATCATAAATTGAAGAATCGCCATGAGGGTGATATTTACCCATACAATCACCGACGATACGAGCCGACTTTTTATGCGGCTTTTCGGCGGTAATACCTTGCTCGAACATCGACCATAGCACACGACGATGTACCGGCTTTAGGCCATCACGCACATCGGGCAAAGCTCGGCCAACGATAACGCTCATCGAATAATCGATATAGGATTCGCGCATTTCCTCGGTTAAATTACGACTTAAAATTTTACCACTGAATAAATCCAAGTTTCACCCCTCCTAAATATCCAAGTTTTTAACATAAGTAGCATTGGCTTGGATAAATTCCCGTCTGGGTTCAACCTTGTCGCCCATTAAAACGGTAAATATTTCTTCAGCCGAAACAGCATCACCCAAAGATACCTGCAACATTGTTCTGTTTTCGGGATTCATTGTTGTATCCCATAATTGCTCGGGATTCATTTCACCCAAGCCTTTATAGCGGTTGATATCATAGCTATCACGATTTTTTTCGCTAAAAAAGCGCTCTAACTCTTTATCATCATAAAGATATTGCATTTCCTTGCCGCGCTTGGCCTTTACCCGATAAAGCGGCGGCTGGGCAATATATACATAGCCGGCCTCGATTAAAGGGCGCATATAGCGGAAAAAGAAGGTTAAGAGCAAAGTACGAATATGAGCACCGTCAACATCGGCATCGGTCATGATTACCAGCTTATGATAGCGAGCCTTATCGATATCAAAATCCTCACCTACCCCGGTACCCATGGCGGTAATCATCGAGCGAATTTCCTCATTGGAGAGGATTTTATCAAGGCGGGCTTTTTCTACATTCAAAATTTTACCACGCAAAGGCAAAATAGCCTGGGTGCGACGATCGCGGCCATCCATGGCACTACCGCCGGCGCTATTACCCTCTACCAGGAATAATTCCGACAGATGCGGATCTTTCATCGAGCAATCGGCTAATTTACCGGGTAAGCCGGTGCGCTCTAAAACACCTTTGCGGCGGGTTAATTCACGAGCCTTGCGAGCGGCTTCCCTGGCACGAGAGGCCTGCACCGTTTTTTCGATAATCCGCTTGGCATGGGAGGGATTTTCCTCTAAAAAGGTGCCCACCCCTTCGCCTACTAGGCTATCAACAATGCCCCTAACCTCGGAATTACCAAGCTTGGTTTTGGTTTGGCCTTCAAATTGCGGCTCTTCAACTTTAACGCTGATTACTGCGGTTAGGCCTTCGCGGATATCCTCACCCGATAAATTGGGTTGATTATCCTTAAGAATATGCAAACGGCGGGCATAATCATTAACTACCCTGGTTAAGGCTGTTTTAAAGCCGGCCTCATGGGTGCCGCCTTCATGATTATGAATATTATTGGTATACGAAAAAATATTTTCGGCATAGCCATCATTGTATTGCAAGGCAATATCGGCGGTTACCCGATCTTTTTCGCCACTAAAGCTGATGGAAGGATGAACAATATCCTTATTTTTATTAAGAAAATGGACAAAGTCTTTAATTCCGCCATCATAATGGAAAAGTTTTTCATAATCGCTGCGTTTATCGGTTAGGGTAATCGAGATATTTCTATTTAAAAAGGCCAATTCCCTTAAACGGCTTTTAAGGGTATCGGTAGAATAAATTAAAACCTCAAAAATCTGCGGATCGGGCTTAAAAGAGAGGGTGGTACCATGCTGATTGGAATTACCTACCTGCTTAACCTCGTACTGGGGGATACCGCGACGATATTCTTGCTCATAAATATAGCCATCACGCTCTACCCGTACTTTAAGCCATTCGGAAAGCGCATTAACCACGCTCATACCAACCCCGTGCAAACCGCCGGAAACCTTATAGCCGCCACCGCCGAATTTGCCGCCGGCATGAAGCATGGTAAGTGCCGCTTCCAAAGCGCTTTTACCGGTTTTGGGGTGAATATCCACCGGGATACCACGGCCATTATCTTTAACCGTGATACTATTATCATCATGAATGGTTACAAAGATGCTATCGCAATGGCCTGCTAAGGCCTCGTCGATACTATTATCGACAATTTCGTATACCAGATGATGCAAACCACGGACATCCTGATTACCGATATACATGCCCGGGCGGCGCCGCACACCTTCCAAACCCTCCAAAATCTGGATTTGATCGGCCGCATAACCATTTGTTTTTACTTGCTCGTCCAAAATTGTTTCACTCCTTTATTGCTAAAAAAATATTACGCTAAACATAAAAAAAGAGCTGTACTCACCCATTAATTATACCACAAAATATTGATAAAGACAAGTAATAATTTGTCTTTTCTTCTATTATATTGTAATTTTTGATTATAAATAGATATTGTGCTTATTTTGGGCTAGCCGGCAGGATATTTGATTTAAAAAATTTAATATAAAAGTGAGGTGAAATATGAGTAAAATCAAAGCTATTTTAAATAATGATGATCCTTTTAATTTTTATTGTGATATTAAGGTTAGCGATGCCACCGCTACTATTGGCGATTTTTTTGCGGCTCTTAATGAATTTGGTTTTAAGCATTTGGCCGATTGCAAAGGTTGCGATGGATGCTGCCATGAAAGGGCGCCGCTTACTTATTGGGATATAGAGCCTTTAAGCAAGCTAATTGAGCCTTCTGCCAGCCCTATTTTTGATTTATGCAGCAAATTTGCTACTATCCATATTGATGCTGATAATATTGTTGATATTATTTTGTATCGACCAGATGATGATGCCTGTAATTTTTTAAATACCAAGCAAAAGTTCTGTACGATTTGGCAAAATCGGCCATTGGTGTGCCAGAGTTATTTTTGCCTGCCTCAAAGTGCGCTTTTGCAGGATTTGCGCTCGGCGATTATTAATTTGGGCGAAAATGAACTGATACGTTTACTTTTATTGGAGGACAATTCTTTTAACAGTGATAATCGTTTGCAAATTGAGGATTATCCGGCTCATCCGGCGCTTATTGATGCCGACCTAAACATGATTTTGGTTAAAGATATAGTAGATGATCAGTTATGGCAATCCCTGCTATAAAAAATTAAAAGTTTTTGCATTACTTTTTACAAAAAGTAATGGTCTTAATCTTTTGAACTTATTTCTTTCAATTACTAAAAATCCCAAGCAGGCAAGATAGGAAACCAAAGCAAGAATAAAGCCGAAAATAGAATTACTAAAATTGAAAGAAAGCTGCAATTTTTATTTGTAAAGCAAATAAAAATGAAGTGCTCTACAAAAACCAAACCACAAAACAAACCGATATTGCAGAAAGCCAAACTAAAAAATTGTATAAAGGCAGATATTATCTGGTGGTTAGGATTATTTAGGCAAGGTTAGCGTAAATAAGGGCATATGGGTTCAAGTCCTTTTACGCTAAGCACGCGCCCATAATCCGAACCGAAGTTGCATACCCTAAAAGAATAACAAACGAAGATAAGACTTGTGGATACAGTACCTAAGTAATAGGATAACTGATTAATCTAGCAAATGTAGTTGGAGCGGTATTTTTCATTTTTCAGGTGGGGCG
>CAYJBP010000093.1:0-10356 GCA_964368605.1 uncultured Peptococcaceae bacterium
AAACAAATCAAAAAATACCAAAGCTGGGCTGGGTTCGAACAATATAGGTTTCCCTTGGCCCTTACTCCAAAAAACAGAACAATCCTATTATACTTTAAGACCGGCGCAAACAAAGTCGCAACCGGTCAGAAAGTTTTTTTTATTTTCGCCTTTATTCGCTATTCTTTTCGTTTTCATCCATATTTTGGAGCATTTTTTTCTTAGCCGAAAATATCCCACCTAAACGGCCGGAATCGCTAGCCGATAATCCGGCCCAACCATCGGCAACAACCTTATCCCAAAGACCAAGCTCTTTAGCAATTTCTAGCTTTAGCTCTTCCCAATCAGGCGGCCTTTTTTTGATTTTGCTCTTGCGGGAAGGCTTTACTTTTTCTGTCATAATTTTCACCTCATGCTTATTATTGCCGATTAACAATTTACTATTCTTATTTATACAAAAAACCATTACCGATAATAACAATAATTTTTTATTGTTTATCGATAAATTTTTATTGCTTTTTAAAAAATATTATGTTATAGTTAATTTGCAATTAATTTTAGGAGGTTATTTTATGTGGACTAAATCGCGCTCTTTATTTTTAAGTAGAATATTAATTTGGTTATTTATACCGCTTTTGCTGGTCGGATTTGTAATTTTGCCGAATTTGCTCCAAATTAGTGGCGAAAATATTCCCTATCAAGCTAATTTTCATGGCACAGTTTGGATTATTTCCCTGCGTTTTAGTATTATTCCGGTTTTGGCAGCCTTATTTCTTTTGCATAATCTATTAAAAAACATTCGTCAAGGCCAAGTTTTCACCAATCATAACATAATGCTAATCAGGGTAATTTCCTGGTGTTGCCACCTGGTTGCTGTAATTTTCTTATTTTTAGGCATAACTTATATTCATCTTAGTGCATTAATAATCAGCGCAATTATCGGCTTTTGTGGCCTAATTTTGCGAGTGGTTAAAAATGTTTTGGTACAAGCAATGGCCATCAAAGATGAAAATGACTTAACCGTTTAAGGAGGCCGAAAATGACGATTATCGTAAATATCGATGTGATGATGGCCAAAAGAAAGATGTCGGCCGGCGAATTGGCCGATAAAATAGGGATAACGGCTGCAAATTTATCGATTCTTAAAAATAATAAAGCCAAGGCTATTCGATTTTCCACCTTGGAGGAAATCTGTAGGGTTTTGGATTGCCAGCCCGGCGATATCTTGGAGTATAAGGAGAATGAAGATGACTAATAATCTATATCATAATGCTATTGAACAATCCGTAACAAAAAACGGTTTTAATATACCAAAAGAACCGCCAAGCATATCATCAAATATTAATGCCGAATCAAATCAAAATCAGCCATTAGCCGCCGACCGGGCTGATAGCTGCCCGGCTAAAATGCCTCAAAAAATTAGCAAACCTCCTTTAATCTATGTGCAAAGCGATTTAATCATGCTGATTATTTGCTTAATTTTAGGTTATCTGGCCATTAAATTTGTATTGGCAACAGAGCTGGGCATAGCTACTTCTATTTATATAATCGCAGTTATCGGCCTATTTTTCTATTGGCTGATTAAGAATAAATTTGAATTTAGTAAATTAAGTTGGCCTTATCTGGCTTTTATTTTTAGTGGTGCAGTCTATTGCTTAGTATTTGACAATTGGCTCTTTAAGATACTATTTCTGACCATAACTGCGATTTTAATTCCCTACTTGCTTTTGATTGCCCAAAATGCTCGTTTAGAAAATAAGCTAGGGGACTATTTTATTTTTGATATAATAAAAGGCCTGATCAAAACCCCTTTTAGCCATTATAGTGCAGCAGGCAATTTATTATATCAGCATAGTAAAAATTCGCAAAATTGGCGAGGGATTATGATAATCGGTTTGGGGCTACTTATTGCCGCCCCGATTACCCTCATTATTTTAAACCTGCTGCTTAGCGCCGACCAGGCCTTTAACAATTTATGGCACTATATAAGCGATAGCTTTTTCAATCAAATTTTTACTAATATTTGGCAATTTATTGCGGCTTTGCCTTTTAGTTTCTATCTTTTTGCTTTGTTTTTCAATAGCCAAAAGCCACTTAAAGCCGATGATGAAATTATTAAGGCAAATGCTCGCCAGCAAAAGCTTAAATCATTACCTAGCTTGGCTTTAATTGGAGCTATTACCCCCATCCTATTGATTTATATTCTATTTTTCATTGCTCAAAGCGCTTATTATTTAGCTGCTTTTCAGGGCCTTGTGCCCGATGGTTACAGCCATGCTACCTATGCTCGGGAGGGTTTCTTTCAGCTTTGCAATGTTAGTGCCATTAATTTGGCTTTGATCATTATTAGCCTGGTTTTTGCCAAAAACAAAAGCCGTATATTAAAAATATACCACTTTAGCTTAGCTTTTAGTTCTATGGTTTTGATTGTAATTTCTTTGCGTAAAATGTTCCTTTATATTGGTGAATACGGCCTTACTTCTTTGCGGGTTTATACCTCTTGGTTTATGCTGTTTTTATTTGTGGTATTTATTTTGCTAATAATTCGCTTAATTTATAATCGTTTAAGTATATTTAAATTTACAGTTATTATTGGATTAGCTATGTTTATGATTTTAAGCTTTAGCCAGCCTAATCAACTAATTGCTAATTATAATGTGGCTAATTATTTAAATGGTAATTTAGAGGATATTGACATATACCATTTGGATAGCTTGGGTGATAATGCCATTCCTGCTTTGATTAAAATTGCCAAACTCGATCATAATCATAGCGCTTATCATGCTGATTTAAGCAATATCGCTAATATTATTTTGTCCGAAAAAGCCAGACATTATGAAGGACGAGAATATAGCTGGACGGATTTTAATTTTAGCAGCTATTTTAATCGTCAGTTATTGGCGAATTGGTGATTGCTTTTTTAGCTAGCTCTTGAGGGGATTATACCTCTTATCCCCCTACAATTTTTTGCTAAAAAATTGACTAAAACTTTTGGATAAATAATTGGTTTTTTGGAATATTTATGGTATAATAGCTACTAGAGTAGTTATTATACCATTCTTTTTTAGCAAATTAATCATAAAGGATAAAATATGGAAAATAAAGAGATACTTCAAAATACCGACCTTAATTGCGAAAATAGCCCGTCACAAAAAGTGACAATTCAATGGTATCCCGGTCATATGACCAAGGCCAAAAGACATATTGCCGAGGATTTGGCTCTGGTTGATATGATTATCGAAGTGGTTGATGCCCGTGCTCCTAAAAGCAGTATCAACCCGGATTTGGCGCAATATACCAAACGCAAGGCCCATGTATTGCTTTTAAACAAAGAGGATTTAGCCGATCCTAAGCAAACTAAATTATGGATAAATCATTATCGTAAGCAGGGGATTATCCCTGTGGCCTGCAATGCTGCCCAAAAACAAGGCTTGCGCCAATTAAAGGCCGCCGTCGAGGAGGCCGGCCGTCCGGTTCAGGCCAAATTAAAGGCAAAGGGGCGTTTGCCACGAGCAATTAGAGCAATGGTGGTTGGTGTGCCCAATTGCGGCAAGTCGACGGTTATCAATTCCCTAGCGCCGGTAGCTGCGGCTAAAACCGGCAATAAGCCGGGTGTAACCAAGGGGCGGCAATGGATAAAAACCGGCATCGGTATTGAATTATTAGATACCCCCGGCATGCTTTGGCCACGTTTTGCCGATTATGATACTGCTTTTAAGCTGGCAGTTTTAGGATGTATTAGCGATTTAGTTTATCCTGTTTATCATGTAAGCCATGATTTGGTTACCCTTTTGGCAAAAAAAGCGCCGCAGGATATTTGTGCACGCTATAAGCTGGATGAATTACCCAGCGAGCCGGAATATATTTTTGAAGAAATCGGCCGTAAACGTGGTTTGCTTTCGGGTGGGGCACAAGTACGGGTGGATGATGCCGCCCTTTTATTCCTCCAGGAGTTCCGTGCCGGCAAAATGGGGCGCCATACCTTAGATAATTTGGAGGCTGCAAATGGCCAAAACGAATAGCTTAGAACTGTGGCAAAACATGAGCATTTATGAGCAAGATTTATGGCAAAAAGGCTATCAATTTATTGCCGGCATCGATGAGGCCGGGCGCGGTCCATTAGCAGGTCCTGTTACGGCAGCGGCGGTAATTTTAAGCCCCAAATCTTATATAGAAGGCTTAAATGACTCTAAAAAATTAAGCGAAAAAAAACGTGATCAATTAGCAGTTATCATCAAAGAGCAGGCCTTAGCTTATAGTATAATTTCGATTGAGCCTGCTATTATCGATCAAATTAATATTTTAGAAGCTAGCCGCTTAGCCATGGTAAATGCCGTAAACAATTTAAAAATAAAGCCCGATTATCTTTTAACGGATGCCTTAAATTTACCGCTTGAACAAGAGCAGTTAAATTTGATTAAAGGCGACCAAAAAAGTATATCTATTGCAGCAGCATCCATCTTAGCCAAAACCGAACGGGATCGGCTGATGCTGGCTTATGATCAACAGTATCCACAATATCAGTTTGCCAAGCATAAAGGCTACCCAACCGCTTTGCATCGTGCTTTATTGAAGGAGCACGGGGCTAGCCCTATTCATCGTAAAAGTTTTAAGGTGCGCAATGATTAGCCGCAAAGCCTGCGGAGATTTAGGCGAAGCCCAGGCTGCGGCCTATTTACAGCAACAAGGCTATCAAATAATTATGCGTAATTTTAGAACTAAAATTGGCGAAATTGATATTATTGTTAGCAAAAACAATTGCCTTTATTTTGTAGAGGTAAAAAAGCAAAGATTTGGCAATTTTGGTAAGGCAATTGAGCAAATTACCTATACCAAAAAACAAAGAATCATTGGCACTGCGGAGATTTATTTGGCCGAAAATGCCTGGCAGGGCGACTGCAGCTTTTTAGTTATCGCTATCGACGGCGATAACTTGGAAATGATAGAAGATACCCTCTATTAAAATATTCGGCCCAAAATATCATTCATAAAGATTTTTTTTGTTCATAAAATTAGCTATAACTTATTTTAAAAGGTGGAAACAAATGCGGGCAAGATTGATGATTATTTTAAAAGGTTTTATTGTAGGGGCATCCATGCTGGTACCGGGCGTTTCCGGCGGAGCAATGGCCATTATGATTAATATTTATGATCAATTAATTGCTGCGGTTAGCCATTTAAACTATCGTTTAAAAGACAATTTAGCCTTACTAATCCTGTTTAGCCTGGGCGGAATTTGCGGCATGATATTAATTTCCTTCCCTTTAAGTAAAATTATCTCTGCCCATTATAATCTAGCAGTTTACTTCTTTTTAGGTGCGGTTGCAGGCAGTATACCAATGATAATAAAAAAAACCGGCTTAAAGCGTTGGCGGATAATCGATTTTGGTTATTTAGCTTTAGGCATAATTTTTATAATTCTGATGGCCGATATGCCCCAACTTTTTAGCATGAACAATAATACCCCTCATTTAATCTTTTTAATTTCGATTGGCATATTTAGCGCTGTAGCTTGCATTTTACCGGGAATTAGCCTTTCGTATACCTGGCTGATCTGGGGCGTATATGATCAAGTAATGCTGGCATTTAAGGAATTAAATATCGGCTTTTTGGCGCCACTTGGTTTAGGCCTATTAATTGGGATATTCTTAACAGCACGCTTTCTGGAAAAAATGCTTAATAAGTATCCCGAGCCTACCTATCTAATAATCCTAGGTTTTATTATAGGCTCGATAATCTCGGTTTTTCCGGGTTTACCGCAAGGCGGAGAATGGCTTTTAGCACCCTTATTATTCCTATCAGGCTTAATCGCCTTAAATTTTCTAACCAAGCTAGAAGCCTAAAAAACAAAAAAAATGGCTTTAAAACAATTAAAATAGTTGGTAAAAACAATAAAATATGTTATAATAGAATATCTATTATTAATTTAAGGATGGTGAATTATGGAAATTAGTGCCGGCGATGTTGAATATGTAGCCAAATTGGCCAAGCTAAATATCCCCAAAGAGCAAAAAGACGAATTTAGGCAAAAAATGAGTTCGATTTTAAAATATATGGAGCAATTGCAAGAGGTAGATACCACAGATATCTTACCTACCACCCATGTTTTGCCGCTGGAAAATGTGCTAAGGGAAGATAATATCGGCCCCAGCCTGGCTCATGAACGAGCCTTAGCCAATGCACCGGATAGCCAAGATGGTTATTTTAAGGTGCCCAAAATTCTTTAATTTTCGCATATTTTGCTTTTAAGGAGGAAAGAAATTGCAATTAACAGATTTGAATATTGAGGATTTAATCCTAGGCCTTAAAGAGGGGCGTTTTTCGTCCTTAGAAATTACCGAGGCCTATTTGCAGCGAATAGAAAAAACCGAACCATATCTAAATGCATATATTACTGTTATAGCCGACCAGGCTATAGCAGCGGCCAAAGCATCGGATGATCGCAGAGCAAACAACCAGCTACTAAGCGATTTAGATGGTATCCCGGTTGCCCTAAAAGATATTTTTTGCACGGATGGCGTTCTTACCAGCTGTGCGTCTAAAATGCTCTACAATTATTTACCGCCATATAATGCCACCTGCTGGCAAAAATTACTTGATGCAGGCTGCATTTTGCTGGGCAAAACCAATATGGATGAGTTTGCGATGGGCTCTTCTAATGAAAATTCGGCTTATGGTGCTGCCCATAATCCTTTTGATATCGATTATGTAACCGGCGGTTCGTCGGGTGGCTCGGCGGCAGTAGTGGCGGCCGATAGTGCGCCCTTTTCCTTGGGCACCGATACCGGCGGCAGTGTGCGCCAACCGGCGCATTATTGCGGTGTAGTGGGCATTAAGCCTACCTATGGCCGTATTTCACGCTATGGAATTATCCCCTTTGCCTCATCTTTAGATCAGGCCGGTATCTTTGCTAAAACCGTGCGTGATAGTGCAATTGTTTTAGAAGCCGTATCCGGCAAGGATAAAATGGATTCTACCTCGGCCGATGTGGCCGTTGGTAATTATCGGGCTGCTTGTGATAAATCCGTTAAGGGCCTAAAAATTGGCCTACCCAAAGAATTTTTGGCCGAAGGCATCGAGCCTACTACCTTAGAAGCAATTGCCCAAGCCGCCCAAATTTTAAGGGATGCCGGAGCAATTGTTGAAGAAATGTCCTTGCCTCATACCCCCTATGCCTTGCCTGCCTACTATGTATTATCCTCGGCCGAGGCCTCTTCTAATTTGGCACGTTATGATGGCGTGCGTTATGGCTATCGTGCTGAAGCTAATGATTTAAATCAAATGTTTATCAAAACCCGTACCGAAGCCTTTGGCGAAGAAGTAAAAAGGCGGATTATGCTGGGTACTTATGCCTTATCTTCCGGCTATTATGATGCTTACTATAATAAAACCCTGCAAGTTAGAACCTTAATTAAGCAGGATTATGACCAGGTTTTTGCCGCCGGCTATGATGCCTTATTAACCCCTGTTACAGCCGGTTGCGCCTTTAAAATCAATGAGCGCTCCGCCGATCCTTTGGCCATGTATATGACCGATGTTTGCACCGTGCCGATTAATTTGGCCGGTTTATGCGCCATTTCCGTGCCCTTTACCATGGTCGACGGCCTGCCTTTGGGCTTGCAATTAATCGGCAAGCCATTTGGTGAAGAAGCCCTGTATACGGCTGCTGCCGCCATTGAGCAACCTCGCTTTTTGGCACCCGATTTTACCGATAATAGCAAAGGAGGTCTATAAAGCATGACTGATTATTTAACAACAATCGGCCTGGAATTTCATGCCGAGCTAAAAACCAATACCAAAATTTTCTGTTCTTGCCCTACCACCTTTGCCGCCGAGCCAAATACCAATGTTTGCCCGGTTTGCTTAGGATTACCGGGGGTTTTACCTGTACTAAACAAGCATGCTGTGGAATTAGCGGTGCGGGCAGGCTTGGCTTTAAATTGCCAAATCAATGATTATTCCAAATTTGATCGCAAAAATTATTTTTATCCTGATTTAACCAAGGCTTATCAGATTAGCCAGCTACCCCTGCCGATTTGCCTAAACGGCTATGTGGATATCGAAACCGCCGACGGTAAGCCCAAGCGGATTAGAATCAATCGTATTCACATGGAAGAAGATGCAGGTAAACTGGTGCATAGCGGCGATAATATCGCCAATTCGCAGTATTCCTTACCCGATTATAATCGGGCGGCTGTGCCTTTGGTAGAAATCGTAACCGAGCCCGATTTAAGCTCGGCCTTCGAGGCTAGGCAATTTGGCGAAAAACTAAAGCTGATTTTAGAATATGCCGGCGTATCCGATGTTAAGATGGAGCAAGGCTCTTTGCGCTGCGATGTTAATATCTCTTTACGCGCTAAAGAGGAGGATGAGCTTGGCGTTAAGGTAGAAATCAAAAACTTAAACTCCTTTAAAGCCGTCCAAAAAGCCATCGAATACGAAGAGGTTCGCCAAGCAGATATGCTCGATGATAAGGAAACTATTATTCAAGAAACCCGCCTTTGGAGCGAAGCTAGCGGCAAAACGCAGTCGATGCGCTCTAAAGAGGATGCCCATGATTATCGCTATTTCCCCGAGCCGGATTTAGTGCCAATTAGAGTTGATGCAGCTTGGATGGCAGAAATTGCCGCAGGCTTACCCGAATTGCCGGCCAAACGCTTGGCCAGATTAACCGAGCAATATCAGCTTTCGGATTATGATGCGGCCCAGATTACAGGCAGCCCCTTGCTTGCCTTTTATTTCGACGAGGTAATGGCGGTTTATCCGCAAGCCAAAACAGTTGCTAACTGGCTTTTAGGCGATATTTCGCGCTTATTAAATTCGCTTGATGCCGAGCCTGCACAAATACCCTTGCCGCTTGATCAATTTGTTTATGTGCTTAAAGAGCTGGAAAAATCTGCTATCAATAATAATAGTGCTAAAGTGGTTATCGAAGAATTATTCACCGCAGGTGGCTTAGCTGCCGACATAATCAAGGCCAAAGGCTTTGCCCAAATTTCCGATACATCCTTCTTAGAGGCTGCTATCGCCAAGATTATCACAGCTAATCCTAAACCTGTTGACGATTATCGGGCCGGTAAAAAGCAATCGATCGGCTTTTTGGTGGGTCAAATTATGAAGGAAACCAAAGGCCAGGCTAACCCGGGCATGGTTAAAGAGATGTTAGAAAAAACTTTAGATAATTAATTTATAAAAAGTCTTGCCGTATGGCGAATTTTGTATTACAATATAGGTATAGGGATAATTAGTATATTGGAGGTTTTTGCATGCGTTTATTAACTCGTTCCGACTTCGACGGATTGGCCTGCGCAGCCCTATTAAAAGAGCTGGGAGTAATTGATCATTGGAAGTTTGTGCATCCTAAGGATTTGCAAGATGGCATTATCGAGGTTACCGAAAATGATGTTTTAGCCAATGTGCCCTATGTAGAGGGTTGCAAAATGTGGTTCGATCATCATTCCAGCGAGCAAGATCGTCTGGGTGCTGATATTGTATTTGAAGGCGAAAGCCGCCATGAGGATAGCGCTGCCCGTGTAATTTATGAATTTTATGGCGGCAAGAATAGATTGCCCCATTTTGAAGAGATGATTGTGGCCGTAGATAAAGTTGATGCGGCAAAATTAACCAAAGACGAAATTTTAAACCCCGAAGGCTGGGTATTACTGGGCTTTATTATGGATCCCCGTACCGGTTTGGGGCGTTTCCGCAACTTTAGAATTAGCAATTATGAATTGATGGAAACTTTAATCGACTCTTGCCGCACCCAAAACATCACCGAAATTTTGGCTAATCCCGATGTGGCAGAGAGGGTGGAGCTTTATTTTGAGCAGGATGCCTTATTCCGCGCCATGGTTGAGGAGCATACCTTTACCCGTGGCAATGTTATCGTAACCGATTTGCGCAATGTTGATACTATTTATACAGGCAATCGCTTCTTGATTTACAGCCTATATCCCGAGCAAAACATTTCGATTTGGGTTGTAGATGGCCGCAATAAGCAAAACTGCCCGATTGCGGTTGGTCATAGCGTAATTAATCGCAGCTCTAAAACCAATGTGGGTTCGCTACTGCTTAAATACGGCGGCGGCGGCCATAATCAAGTAGGTACTTGTCAGGTAGAATATGATGATGCTACCCAGGTACTTAGCGAATTAATTGCCAAAATGAATGCCGATGGCTAAATAAATTCTAAAAGTTTTTGGCTTTACCTTTTTACAAAAAGGTAAAAGGTTTTAATCTTTTGACCTTAAGTTTTTCTTTCAATTATTAAATAAAAGGAAATGCCGGCGAGATAGAAACATAAGGCGGCTGCAAAAACGAATAATCGAATTGATAAAATTGAAAGAAAGCTGCTATTTTTATTTGCTGCGCAAATAA
>CAYJBP010000094.1:0-10076 GCA_964368605.1 uncultured Peptococcaceae bacterium
ATTGCAGGCATATCTAAATTAGCCTCCGCAACTTCTGCCGCCGTTTCGTTTAAATCGGCATGCTCGATTATGGGGGTTATATCCTCTATAGCTGCGGTTTCATCCTGCTTGGGGGCGGGCGGCTCCGGTCTGTTTACATAGGGCGCCAGCTTGGTGGGAGGGGGCGGAGTTTGAAAACGAGCCGTATTAACGCTCTGACGCTTGCCCGGATTAGAGCCCTGCTCCTGACTTTGATTAAGCTTGGTATTTAAGCCCTGCTCCGGCAAGTCATTAACTATATTGTTGGCATTAAGGGTGGCTCCGCAAGATAAACAAAAGCGATAAGCCGCATCAACCTCGGTATGACACCGACCGCAATATGTCATATTCACCCTCCTATTTACTGTATTTTTTCCAATAAGTGTTATTCCACAATTAAAAGGCGTTTTCCTGCTTTTTTATGATAATAGCGTAATCTATATCGCAAATTTAAGCCTAATTGCTTGATTTTTTTGCTTAAAATAGTATATTTTTTATTACAATACACTATCGAACATAATTATCCACCTAAATTAAGACAAAATTTTACTAAACCCATCTAAATAATCCGCAATAATAGCTGCCAAATACTCCTCGGCCAAAGCCCGATTAGCGCCGCCAATGCTAAAATAAAAGCGAATTTTAGGCTCGGTGCCGGAAGGGCGAACCTTAATCGAGCTGCCATCACTAAAGGTTAAACCCAATAAATCCATTTGCGGAAAATCTAGCGGCTTGATTTCTCCATCTATCTGCTGCTGCGCCAAACGGTAATCTTCTCTGCTTACCACCGTTTTACCGCCAATAATTTGCCTTTGATCGGCCTTAATTGCCACCATTAAATCGGCCATAATTGCTTGCCCTTTTAGGCCATCAAAACTGTATGCCTGCTGATAATCGATAAAATAACCATATAGCTCATAAATCTTATAAAGCACATCTAGCAGGCTCTTTTGCTGATAATGCTGATAATAAAGCGCCGCCTCGGCCACCAAAATGCAGGCCAAAACAGCATCTTTATCACGAGCATAAGCGCCCTTTAAATAGCCCATACTCTCTTCGAAGCCAAATAAAAAATTGTCTTTTAATAAATTAATTTGCTCGCCGATAAACTTAAAACCAACCGGCACATTATGAATTTTTGCACCCATTTGCTTTATCATTTTATCGGCTAAACTGCTGCTAACTATGCTTTTAACTATGGTTAAATCGCCGCTAAACACCGCCTGCTCTTTAAGGCTATTTATCAAATAATAGGCCAAAATTAAGCCAATTTGATTGCCACTAAATTGATAATAATTGCCATCGGGCTGCCTTATGCAAACACCTAGCCGATCTGCATCGGGATCGGTTGCCAAAACCAGCGGCGCATTTATGGATATCGCCTGCTTAATAGCTAAATCCATTGCCGCCTTATCCTCGGGATTAGGGCTTGCCACAGTAGGGAAATCGCCATCGGGATCGGCTTGCTGCTTAACAATATGCAAATTGGCAAAACCGCTTTTAAGCAGCGCTTTACGGCAAAGATTTAAACCTGATCCATGCAAAGGGCTATAAACAATGGCAAGTTCCGCTCCATGATTAATATCTAAATCCCGATTCAATAATTGAGCGCCAACCTGCTCTAAATACAAATCATTAATATCATCGGCTAAAATATTGATTAAGCCCTGCTTAAGCGCTTCTTGATACGGCATGGTGGCAATTTGCCAATCCAAATCAGCCATAATATCCTGAATTTGCGCTGCCGCCTGCGGCGCAATTTGCGCCCCATCACTGCCATAAACTTTATAGCCATTATACTGCTTAGGATTATGGCTGGCTGTAATAACCACCCCTGCCGCCGCCTTTAGCTGCCTTACCGCAAAGGATAAAGTAGGCACGGGAGTTGCTTCATTGAATATACAGGTTTTGATACCCATTACTGCCAATACGGCGGCAGTTTCTTTGGCAAATTGCTCGGAAAAATTACGGCTATCATAGGCGATAATCAAGGGCTTATTTAAGTTGGGATTTTCCTTAAGTAAATACCGACCTAAAGCGGCAGTTACCCTTCTTATTATGTAAATATTAATCCGATTAGTTCCGGCTTCCACAATGCCCCTAATCCCGGCCGTACCAAATTGCAAATTGCCGGTAAAACGCTCGGCTATTTGCTGATTATCTAAGACGCTTAATTCATTAAAAGCGTCAGCAAAATAAGGGTTATTTAACCATTCTTGATAAATTTGATTAGTCAAGATTAATATCCTCCTTATAGGCATATTTATGATTATAAAAATCGGCCGCCTTTTGGCAATTAAGCAGGTGATTAGCCTGCAAATGTTCCAGCAAGTACGCAGTTTGGCGCAAATCGGCAGCACAAGCCTTGGCCAATTGGTGGCCGGTAAAATACTGGCCATCATGCTCCTTTAAATAGAGGTATAGCTGCTCTTTAAGTTTAATTATTTGCTCGGCCGATTTCTTGCCGCTTTCCACCGCCGGCTGATGATAGGCATTTACCCGAATTAAGCCGGCATAATAACCTACCGCTCTTTCATAAAATGCTATTAAAAAGCCCAGGTAAAAGGCATTAAGCTCAGGTATAGTAATGCTTAGGCTGGGCTTATTTTTTGCAGCTAAGGCTTGTTCTGTGCCCAGCCAAAAAGCCTTTAAATATGTACCGGCTTCTAAGGCAATATCGTCACTTTTAGCAGGCAAAACAGCAGCTTGCTTTGGCTTAAAAAAGCTAATATTATCTTGCATTACAATAATAAAATTCACCAATAGGCGGTCGCTACCATCAAGAATTTGCTGCAAAAAACTATGCTGATCGCTGCTACCCTTATTGCCATAAACGGCCAGCCCTTGCCTTACTTTATGCCCTGCTAAATCATATTCCTTACCCAGCGATTCCATGATTAGCTGCTGCAAATATTTTGCTAAAAGTGCTAATCTATCCTTATATGGCCAAATTATCAGCGAGCTGCCACCTTGGCCGCCGCTAAGATAAAGCCAGCATAAAGCCATCATCAAAGCCGGGTTTTGCCGATAATCGCCATTTTGCGCTAAGGCCAAATCGGGGGCGCTTAAATTATCTGCGGCCGCTGCTCCGCTTAATAGCAAATCGATATCTATGCCCTGCAAGCCCAGCGGCAAAAGGCCAACCGCCGCCAAAAGAGAACTGCGGCCACCAACCCAATCCCAAAGCGGAAAAACCGCCCGCCATTTGCCCTTAGCAATATCTGCAAGCTTGCTATTAGGGGCGGTAATACATAAGGCATTTGGCCAAAAATCGAGGCCATTTTGCGCCCAAAAGGCAATGGCAGCCTCCATTGCCAAATTAGTTTCTACCGTATTGCCACTTTTGCTGATTACTATAATCAAAGTAGCGCCCAATTTAGGAGCAATTTGACCCAAAATATCGTCGATACCGGCCGGGTCACAATTATCGATAAAAAAAAGTTTTATTGGCTGATTTTGGCAGCTTAAAGCCGTACTTACTAATTGTATAGGCAAAGATGAACCACCAATACCCAGGATTAAGGCCTGCTCGAACTTTTGGCCATTACTTCCTACTATTTTACCATGATGAACCTGTTTAATAAAATCCTTAATAGCGGATAAATTTTCTTCGATATCCTGCTTAATTTGAGGATTAGGTGCTAGGGCAGGATTGCGCAACCAATAATGGCCAACCATGCGGCCTTCGTCGATATTTACGGTTTTACCCTGCTCGATATCCTGCATATTTGCCAAGCTAAAGGCGATATCGCCTGCTTTTTCCTCACAGAAGCGAGGCGGTAAATTAATCATTTGCCAATCAAAGCAAAAGCCGCTTGCGGCATCTAAAAACAAATCATAATCGGCCATAAAATCCACCTATCTTAAATTAATCTACTATTATATATCGGTAGTTTTAAAACAAAAACAAGCCCCTTTGATATTTTAAGGCAAATCTATTGTGTCAAAAGGCACATGTATTGCTGATGAATTTATGCTACAATTTAGATGTAATTAAAAAAGGAGTGTTAATATGTCTAAACTGCAAAGAATTGCCCTGTTTATAGCAGGTAGATAATATGCCGCAGATGAGCGGTAATAATCCTTTTAGCGATGTGGATAGTGATGATTATTTTTACAATTCGGTATTATGGGTGGTAGAAGAAGGGATAACTTTGGGTACGAATGCTAATACATTTTCGCCCAATCAGATTTGTAGCCGTGCTCATATTTTAACATTTATGTATCGTTATACAATGTAAGCTAATAAATTTAGAAAAGTAGGAAAGTAGATTAGAAGGGGGGGCTGTCGCAGCGTTAGCGACAGCCCCCCCCTTTTAATATGCTTAATCTTAATATCTAAAACCTAACTACATTGCTGAAAATAATTATCAACCCTGCATGGCATACTTTTCATGATAATTTCGGCTAGCTGTTTGGGTTCTTCTACCATGCCGGTTTCTACCCAGTTTACAATCATGCCCTTAGCGCCATAGGTAAAAAAGTGCAAAGAACTCCATAATTTATTATTCATTTTACCAATAGCACAGCGCCCTTCGATAATTTCGGCGCAGGCCACAATACCACCTTCAAAATAGCGCGCAAAGCTGCGGCCACCGTCTTTTTCTTCTACTAAATTGGTATAGAATATTTTATGTTCGCGCATTAAAAGCATGAAGTTTAAAATAAAATCATAAATAGCCCCGGTATTATTAAAAATTTCTAAGGCATATTTATTATTTTCCTCTACAACCCAATCTAATAAATCCTGTTTATTTTTAAAATTATAATAAAATGTTTGACGCGATAAACCGCTTTTGGCGGTGATATCCTGTACATCAATTTTATCCAATGGATATTCATCTAATAAAGCAAATAATGCATTTTGAATTAAAAAACGCGCATTCTTTTTTACCATAGCCAACTCCTGTGCATAATTATAGTTTTTCCAGTACAACTATTATACTACAAAATTTAAAATAAGCAACTGTTTTTTACAAAAATTTTAATATGTGAGTTGTAATTGTAACAATTGCAACTTACCTCTAACAAACTAAAACAACACTTCATTTTCTAACTAATATATAGATATAGCAGCAATTCACATGGCTACCAATTTACTCATTTTACAATATTAAAGCTTGAAATTCCGATGCAAATAGTATATAATAAATTACATGCAAAAAATTAATAATATGGAGGTAAGTATATGGTAATGAAAAATTTAAGCGGCAATGAGGCAGTTGCCCAAGCGGCCTTGGCTGCCGGTGCTAAGGTAATAAGCGGTTATCCGGGCACCCCTTCATCCGAGGTTATCGCCAGTATTTGGCAGAAAGATATCCCCGATGTTTATATTGAATGGAGTACCAATGAAAAGGTAGCCCTTGAAGTTGCCGGTGCTGCCTCCTGGGCAGGCCAAAGGGCGCTATGTACAATGAAAATGTCCGGCTTAAATGTGGCTTATGATTCTTTAATCAGCTTTGTTTATTCGGGTGGTAATGGCGGCTTTGTAGTTTATGTTTGCGACGACCCCGGTGTAGCAGCCGGCATGCCCGAGCAAGATGTACGTGGCTTTGCCTATATGAGCGATATGCCTGTACTCGAACCTTCTACCGTAGAAGAAAGCTATCATTTAACCCAATATGCCTTTGAATTATCCGAGGCTATTGGCGGCCCGGTTATGATTAGATCGGTTACCAATGTAGCCCAAAGCCATGCCATTGTCGATATCCCCGAGGCAGCTCCTTTTGCCAAGCGCGAGGCCACCATTATCAAGGATATCACCAAATATACCAAAGCCGGCTCTAAGATTTGCTTGGATCAGCATCAAGAATTAATCGATCGTTTAAAGGCTGCTCAAGACAAAATTACCGCCGATCAAAAAAATCAATTAACTTTAGCCAAAAAAGATGGCTTAGGCTTAATTACAGTGGGCGTGATGAATTCCTTTATCGACGAAGCTTATAGCCTAGCCCAAGAACATGGCTTAAATACAGCAGATATCAGCCTGCTAAAGGTAGTAAACAGCAATCCTATCCCTCAGGCCGAAATCGATAAATTAATTGCCCATTGCGGCAGCATTGCCATTGTGGAAGAAAATGAAGCTTATATCGAAAAAGCCGTTTATTTACAGGCTTATCATGCCGGCAAATTAATGCCGATTTTTGGCAAGGAAAATAATATACTATCACGGGTTGGCAGTTTTGATAGCCTAAAAATCCTTACCGTAATCTATGCCGCCTTAGGCCAAGAAATGCCCGCCGCCTTAAAAGAATTTACCGTAGCCGACGAACTATGCGCCGCTCGCCCAATTGGGGTTTGTGCCGGTTGCCCGCATCGTGGCGTTTATATTGGTATTAATCAGGCTGTGCGCAAAAATGGCTATAAAAAAGACGAAGTTATGATTACCGGCGATATTGGCTGCACCATCTTAGGCATGAGCCCGCCCTTTAATACTTTATGGACAGAAGTTTCGATGGGGGCCAGTATTCCGATGGCACAAGGCTTTCATCATGCGGGGCTTAAAACCCCGGTTATTGCCACCATTGGCGATAGCACCTTTATGCATGGCGGCATGAGCGGTCTTTTAAATGCCGTTCAAAACAATGTTAACTTAACCGCCATTGTGATGGATAATGGCTGGACGGCCATGACCGGCATGCAAGTAAATGCCAATACCGCCAGCGAATTCCAGCAAAATGATAGCAAGCAACGTGTTGATATTGTTAATATTATCAAAGGCTTAGGCATTACCGAAGAAAATTTATTTATCACCGATCCTTATGATTTACCGGCGATTAGCGAAATTATCACCAAATGCATGACCATGCCCGGCGTAAAAGTAATTGTGCCGCGTCGCGAATGCGCCATCCAAGCCGGCCGCCGTAAAATTCGCTATGGCACTACCAATATCGACCAAGCTAAATGCACCAAGTGTAAGGTTTGTATTAATACTACCGGCTGCCCATCTATTGTATTTGATGGCGAAAAGGTATTTATCGATCAAGCTCAATGCAATGGTTGCGGCATTTGCCAAAGCTTATGCAAATTCTCGGCAATTACAAAGGAGGCTTAATTATGCAAAAAATTGATATATATTTAGTAGGCGTTGGCGGCCAAGGTATTTTAACCATTGCCGAATTATTAACCCGTGCAGCCGAGGCCAAAGGCCTGCCGGCCAACTTTTTCCCCACTAAGGGCATGGCGCAAAGAGGCGGATTTGTTAAGGCGCAATTAAAAATCGGGCCGCAAACCGTAGGGCCGGATATTCGCAAAGGCGGTGCCGATTTAGTAATTGCCATGGAATTATCGGAAAGTATTAAGGCTATCCCTTTCCTTAAAAAGGGCGGCGATTTTATCGTTTATGGCTATAATTGGTTACCCACTGCTGTAATGCTGGGCAAAGAAAAGTACCCGGCCATCGAGCAGGTTAAAGAGCAGGTGGCTTTGGCCGGTGGCAATATTAGCTATTTAGATCCGCAAGATTTGCCGGAAAACTTGGCCGATAATATTTATTTATTAGCCGCAGCCTTAAAGAATACTTGCTTAGGCAATTACTTTAGCTTAGAAGAAATAAAAGAAGCCATTGTATCACGCTGGCCAAAAGGCGCCGAGCGCAATTTGGCATCCTTTGAAGCCGGCCTAAATGCTGCTGCAAAATAAGGAGGTTACTATGCAATTAAAAGAACTATACTATCCCCGTGCGGTAGCGGTTATCGGTTCGGTTAGCCCCGGCAAATTAGGGGCAGTTTTAATCGATCGCTTAATCGAAGGCGGCTTTAAAGATATTTTTGCCGTTAATCCCAAAGCCCAAGGCTATAATGGTATAGCAGGCTTTGCCACCTTAACGGAAATTGATGCCCCCTTAGATTTAATCATTATCGCCGCCCCGGCTACTACTGTGCCGGCCATTTTAGAAGAGGCAGGCACTAAAGGCATTAAGGCAGCGGTAATTATCAGCTCGGGCTTTTCCGAGGCCGGCAATCATCAATTAGAAGAGGAAATTATCGCTATTGCCAAAAAGCATGGCATCCGCTATATTGGCCCTAATTGCGCCGGCATGGTTAATACCCATCATAATTTGCTGCCCACCCTAGAGGCCGCACCTAAATGCGGTAATGTGTCTTTAATATCCCAAAGCGGAGCGGTAGGCGGCCTAATTATGGCTCGCTCGCAGCAAGAAGGCTTAGGAATTGCCAAATTTGTAAGCTATGGTAATGGCAGCGATTTATCGGAAATCGACCTTTTGCTATCTTTAAAAGACGATCCCGATACCAAAGTTATTGCCATGTATTTAGAAAATGTGCGTCAAGGCCGCGAATTTATGGCGGCCTTAAAGGCAACCACCCAAATTAAGCCGGTAATTATTGTTAAAAGCGGCCGTACCGGCAGCGGCCAACGGGCGGCCTTATCGCATACAGGTTCTTTAGCCGGTGCCGATCAGGTTTATGATGCAGCTTTTGCCTCTTGCAATGCCATCCGCGCTTATAGCATCGAAGAATTATTCGATATTTGCCAAGCCTTTGCGCTTTTGCCGGATCTTAAAGGCCGCAAATTGGCCGTAATAACCAATTCCGGCGGCCCGGGCGTTATGGCGGCCGACCGTTGCGAGGAAGTTGGCCTTAATGTAGACGAGCCGACCCCCTCCTTAAAAAGCCGCTTGCAGGAGTTTTTACCTGCCCATGCCGGCTTGGCCAATCCTTTGGATATTACCGTAGAAGGCGATGCCGAGCAATATGCGGCTACCACTAAAGAGGCCTTGCAGGAATATGATGCAGCCTTAATTATCTATGTAGGCACGCCCTATTTACAGGCCTTACCGATTGCCGAGCAATTGGCAATTGTGGCCAAGCAAAGCGGCAAGCCAATAGCTACCTGCTTTGATATCGGGGTAGATATTGACAAGGCACATCAATATTTGCTGGCTAATAATCTGGCCAATTTTGCCTCGGGCGAGCGTGCAGCGCAGGCATTAAGCAAAATGGCGGACTATTATCAAAAGCAAAAGGCGGCCACGGAAATAACAGATTTACCGGCCGAGCAGCAATTAATCACCGCCGAAAAATCGCTACTTGAGCCGCAAGCAATGGATTTACTTAAAGCGCATGGCCTGGCTGTGCCGGAATATCGTTTTGTAAAAACGGCTGATGAAGCGGTTAAGGCTTGCCAAAAATTGGGTTATCCGGTGGCAATAAAAATTGTTTCGCCGCAGATAATCCATAAATCCGATGTGGGCGGCGTAAAGCTGAACATTAAAGATGATCAGGCAGCAACGCAGGCTTTTGAGCAATTGGCAGCAATTGGCCAAGGCAAAGATTTTAGAGGTGTAATTATTTACCCCATGCTTAAAATGGGCAGGGAGGTAATTATGGGCTTTACCAGGGATAGCCAATTTGGCCCGGTAATTGCCTTTGGCTTAGGCGGCATTTATACCGAAGTATTAAAGGATATTACTTTGGGCATAGCGCCTTTAAGCAAAAGCCAGGCTTTAGAGATGATAAAAGGCATTAAAACCTATGCTTTATTGGCTGGGGTACGTGGTGAAAAGCCGGCCGATATTGAGTATTTGGCGGAAATGCTGGCTAAGTTTTCGGAGCTACCCTTAAAGTATCCGCAATTGCAGGAGGCCGATTTAAACCCGGTATTTGTATATAGCAAAGGGGCAGCAATAGCGGATGTTCGTTTGATTTTAGGCTAGAAAATTAAAAAAGCTGATGCAAATATTTTTATATTTGCATCAGCTTTTTAGTAATAGCGATATAATCCGAATCAAGTTGAGCACCCTAAAAGGCTAATAAGCGAAAATAAAACTAGTGGACAAAGTACCTAGGTAATAGGAAAATTTATTAAACTAGCAAAAAGTAGTTGGAGCGGTATTTTGTATTTTCCAGATGGGGGCGGTTTTTTCCCCCGTCTGGGAAAGACAAAATAAAGGACAATATAGCATTACAACACAAGAAACAAAGCCAACCCTAATATCCGCCAATAAACATAAATAACCTACAATCCAGCTAGCAACAGGCAGCAAAAAACTAAACCAGAACAGCCCCGTTAACCATTAAATAACAATAACCCAAACA
>CAYJBP010000095.1:0-10043 GCA_964368605.1 uncultured Peptococcaceae bacterium
CGCTAAGTCCGTATAACTCGTCGCTTACGCTCCTCAAACAGATACGGCCTTTATTTTGTATTTCCCAGACGGGGGCAAAAACCGCCCCCACCTGGAAAATACAAAATACCGCTCCAACTACCTTTGGCTAGTTTAAAAAGTTATCCTATTGCATAGGTACTTTGGCCACATCTCTTATCTTCGCCGGTTAGTTTTTTAGGGCATTCAACTTGGTTTGGAGTATAGGGCTAGTGCCTAGGTAAACTCATATTATCCGCCCCCAGCCCAGCCTTGGCCGTTTTTGATTTTGTTTGCATTTTGTAGGGAATGGTCTTGACCATTCCGCTGTTTAGGATATTGTTACCTAATTGCTAACGGAATTGTTCTGGTTTTCTTTGCTGGCTAGCATAAAAGGACTCGAACCAAAACTGGTTCAAGTCCTTTTATGCTAAGCAATGGCCTCTTAAAAAAAAAGGGGGGGGTATTTAACTAAAACTGCTTCTTTAATAATTCATAAAAATCCGGGATAGGTATCGGGCGAGCAAATAAATAGCCTTGCCCGGATTTACAGCCCATTTCAATGAGTAAATCACGCTGCTCCGGGGTTTCTATGCCTTCGGCCAGCACATCCTCAATCTTTAAATCATTGCACATGCCAATAGCATGTGTTAAAATTGCTTGGTATCGCTTATCTTCGCAGATTTTTTCTACCAGGCTGGTATCAAACTTAATTTGATTAAAATCTACCGCCGTTAAAATTAACAAATTGGAATAATCGGTGCCAAAATCGTCTAATGATACCGAAAATCCGGCCGCCTTTAAGGCCTGCATTTTTTCCTTTAGCTCCTGATTGGCTACATGATTATCGGTTTCGGTAATCTCTACATCGATTAAGCTTAGGGGGATATCGTACTTATTGCAAATATCTAACATATCACGGATAATATTATGCTCGCTAAAAGTTATGCGTGATAAATTTACCGATACAGGCAAGGCATGCCCCACCTTGATCCACTCTTGCAAAGTTTGACAAACCGTTTCCAGCACAAAAAGATCTACATGGCGAATAATTTTTTCGCGCTCGTAAATTGGTACAAATTTATACGGCGGAATTAAGGCCGTACCATCAGGATTAAACTTGCGGATTAAGGCCTCCGCACCATTAAATTTGCCGCTTTTTAAATCAACCTTTGGTTGCAAATAAACACGGAATAAATTAGACTTAAGATCACGGAATAAAGCCTGGATTTCACCACTTTTATAAACTTGACCATGCTCGGCCGCCGATTTATAATAAGATTGTTTTTCAATAGTCATCAATTCTTCGGCATAATTGATTTCGCGAACAATATTATAATCACCCTGACGATAAGCATAACCAAAAGACATACTGCAATCATTATCGGCTGCAATTTTTATGCGCAGCTCTTCGATTAAATTCATAAACTCGTCTTTGCTAAGATTTGGGCATAATGCCACAAATTCATCACCGCCAAAACGATAAACATCTTTATCAAAAACTTGCTGCAAAAGCCCGGCATTAGCTATGATTAAACGATCGCCATGGCTTTGGCCATAAGTATTATTAATCTCCCTTAAGCCATTAATATTGGCAAAAACAATACCCAAGCTAGAAGGTGGATTTGCCTCGAACCGTGCCACAACATCCATGTATTTATAGCGATTAGATAAACCGGTTAAAGAATCGGTATTATGCAAAATATGTATTTTTTTATCCTTTTGCTTGCGGGTTAAATAATTAAGAATAAAAAAGGATAAAGATGTTAAAAGCCCTGCATCACGAATATGTTGATGGGGATTGGTAATACCAATAAAACCCACAACATCATCATCTTTGGCCCTTAAAGGCACCCCAATTGCCCTATTTATAGCCACAGAACGTAAAAAATCATAACCATCGGAAAGACGCTGATAGCTGGGATCGGTAAAATCCGCCAAAAAGAATTTGTCCTTACGTAATATCAATAGCCATTGCTTGATATATCTTATATCTAATTCCTTAATATGCTGCTTGCGTGAGGGCAGCCCAGGCCTTACCCATTCATAAACCTCGTTTAGATTACGGGCACGGCTATCCATCTCGAATACATAGGCGCTATCGGCCTGATAATAGTTACAAACATTCATCAAAAGTGTGTTAAGGGCATTTTTACTATCCTCGGCCAGGGTATTGATGCATTCCATCAAAGTTGTTTTGGCCTCATTATCATTGCCCATATCATCAACAGCAGTATCGACTTCGCCCACATTATAAACAAAATCAATACGAATTCGATTACTACCATACTCGGCTAGCATCGATTTTATCATTAGCCATCTGTTTAAATATTGATTATACTGCTCCCAGGTATCGCTTTTAACAGCAATAAGCTTGTCCTTATCACAAAATTCGCAAGGGCTATTGCGATTTTGTAATACCTGATAACACTTTTTGCCGGCATAGCTATTCATAACCCCAAAGGCTCGGCAAGCATTTTCGCTTAAATATAATAATTCATTGCTATCAATATCGGAAATATAACAAAAAGTATCCAAATTGGCAGCGGTTAAACTAGATTTTTTATTTTGCTGTGCTGACATAACTAATGCTCCAATAAATTATTGCTTAGCCTCTACTAAGCTATGGTTACAGTACCTAAAGTCGTTACAAAAGAAATTGTAACATAAAAAACAATAAAACACAACAAAAAGTTTGTGTAAATTTAAAATTAAATTATTTTGCGCTTATAGTAGCCAAATTGTTAATTTCTGTGCTAATAATATTGATAATTATTGCTAGATAATAGACAAAACAATATAAATTGGTTACGTTTGCAATTTAGGCCTATTTGTCAATTGTCACCGTTTGTTTAAAAAAGTGGTTTATATTTAACAAAAAAGCGGCCGCAACAATTATAGTTGCAGCCGCTTATTTTTAATTGCCGGTACAGTTAGCACCATTAATAATACCGGTTAAAAATTGTAATACTATCAAGATGATAATTAGATTAACTATGCAGCCATAATTGCCAAAACCTTGGCTTTGTGTGCAATCCTCGGCATAGTTTTGATAATCATCGCCGGGCATCGTATTATTACAAATCATAGTTAAACCTCCTTAGCAGCCGCAGTTTATGCCGGGTGCACCGCAATTGCCATTGATAATATTGCTTAAAAATTCTAGTACAATAAATAGGATAATCAGATTGATTAAGCAGCCCCATAAACCATCATCATAACCCCCATTATAGCAACCGGAACCAAAATTAAACATCAATATCGCTCCTTTCGTTTCCCGCTAAGCCGCAAACAGGCAACTTATTTGCCCGCTTGCTTAGATTTTTTTTGCTTAGCGCTCTGTTATAGTACATGATATGGCTAAGGCTTGGCAAAAGTGATAAATATTTTTTTTTAAATTAACTCTTTACAAATAAAATTTATATGCTATAATTTAGTCAAGGTCAAAAATAGTCAAAAGGTCAAAGATGGCCAGAATTGGCCTTAATAAATTTTATTAAGAAGGTGATGCGATGTCTACTTTAGCCAATCAAATCGAGGCCTATTTAAAGCAGCTATTAAGCGAGCATCGGGGGGTGGTTGAGTTAAAACGGGGCGATTTAGCCCAAATATTTATGTGTGTGCCTTCGCAAATAAATTATGTGCTGGAAACCCGTTTTTCGGCTCAGCAAGGATATATGGTCGAAAGTAGGCGTGGTGGTGGTGGCTATATTCGCCTGGTGCGCCTGGATTTAGAAAATAGCGATATGCTCCAAGGCTTGCTTAAGCAAAAGGAGCTTAAAGTTAGCCTTCAAAATGGCCAATTATTATTAAAGCGCCTTTTGGAAGAGGATATTTTAACCGAACGTGAATATACTTTAATTGGCGCGCTTTTAGACAAAGATCTTTTGGCTGCCGCCTATGATGATGCCGATAGCCTGCGTGGCGCTATGTTAAACAAGCTATTATTGCATTTATTAAGAGAAGATTTTAAAGTTTAATTAATTTTATGACAAAATATAAATGAGGTGATATCATGTTATGTCAAAATTGCAATCAAAATGAAGCTACTGTTAAAATTGTAAAACTGAATAATGGTCATCGGGAAGAAATTTTATTATGCGATAGCTGTGCAAAAAAGAATGGCGACATCGACTTTTTAAGTGAAAATAATATTTTAAAAGCTTTTAGCAGCTTTTTTGGCTTTCCCAGCCAGCCTCAAAATTTGGGGATGCGTAAGATGGCGCATCGCTTAACCGAAAAAGCACAAAAGGTGCTGGCCTATGCCGAAAAAACAGCCAAAGAGCAAAAGGCTGCCCATATCGATACCGAGCATATTTTATTAGGCCTTTTTGCGGTGCAAGACGGGATAGCTGCCAAAATTCTCGAACAGTTGGCCTTAAATCAAGAGGTTTTAGCTAAGGCCAGTCGTGACGAAAATTTAGGCGAGCATGAAAAACTGGGTGGTTTTTCGCCTCAGGCCAAGCGTGCCTTACAATTGGCCGTAGAAGAAGCCTTGGCCATGGGCTTAAATTTTGTAGATACCGAGCATTTGCTTTTAGGCTTGGCGGCCGAAGGCGAGGGTATGGCCAGTAGCTGGCTTTTAGATATGGCCGATGCCGATCATAAGCGGATACGCAAAATGATTATCCAGATGATTAATCAAGGCCATCCTGCTCATAAAAATGAGCGTAATAGCCATGGCGCTAAGGCCGAGGGCAAAGCGGCATCTAAAACTCCTACCGTCGATGAATTTGGCCGTGATTTAACCGCCATGGCCAAAGAGGAAAAGCTAGACCCGGTAATCGGGCGCGAAAAAGAAATTCAGCGGGTAATTCAAATCCTTTCTCGTCGTACCAAAAATAATCCGGTATTAATCGGCGAGCCGGGCGTGGGCAAAACCGCAATTGTAGAGGGCTTAGCCCAGCAAATTGTGGAAGGACATGTGCCGGAAACCTTGCTAAATAAAAGGGTAATTACCGTGGATATGTCGTCTTTGGTGGCCGGCTCTAAATATCGGGGCGATTTTGAGGAGCGGATGAAAAAGCTGGTAACCGAGATTATCAGCAATCAAGATATCATCCTTTTTATTGACGAATTGCATACCTTGGTGGGTGCAGGTGCGGCCGAAGGCAGCATCGATGCCTCAAATATTCTAAAACCGGTGCTTTCGCGCGGCGAATTGCAATGCGTGGGCGCTACTACTTTAGAGGAATATCGCAAGCATATCGAAAAAGATGCAGCCTTAGAGCGGCGCTTTCAATCGGTAACGGTAGAGCAGCCTAATCAGCAAGAGGCCATTGCCATATTATATGGCCTACGTGATAAGTACGAGGCTCATCATCGGGTAAAGATTACCGACCAGGCCTTAGAGGCGGCCGTTAACTTGGCGCATCGCTATTTGCCGGATCGCTTTTTGCCGGATAAGGCTATTGATTTAATCGACGAGGCCTCTTCGATGGTACGTTTGGCGGCCTATACTGCGCCGCCGGATTTAAAGGAAAAAGAGGCTCAATTGGCGGAAATTCAAAAAGAAAAAGAGGCGGCTATTAAAGCCCAAGAATATGAAAAAGCGGCTACTTTTAGGGATCGGGAGGCTAAATTAAATGCCGATATCGAGGCCGGGCGCAAGGGCTGGCAAAAGCAAAACGGCACTAAAAACCTGGTGGTAAGCGAGGACGAAATAGCCCATGTTTTGGCCGATTGGACGGCTATTCCTGTAGCAAGATTAAAGCAGGAGGAGACGGCTCGTCTTTTGCATCTGGAGGAGTTATTGCATCAGCGATTGATTGGGCAAGACGAGGCGGTTATAAGCATTGCCAAGGCGGTGCGCAGGGCTTATTCGGGGTTAAAGTCGCCTAATCGGCCGATTGGTTCTTTTGTATTCTTAGGGCCTACGGGGGTGGGCAAAACCGAGCTGGCCAGGGCTTTGGCTAATGTACTTTTTGGCTCGGACGATGCTATGGTAAGAATTGATATGAGCGAGTATATGGAAAAGCATGCCGTATCACGCTTAGTAGGAGCGCCGCCTGGTTATGTTGGCTTTGATGATGGTGGTCAATTGACCAAAATTGTACGTCGCAAGCCGTATAGTGTAATTTTGCTGGATGAGATTGAGAAGGCGCATCCTGATGTTTTCAATATACTTTTGCAGGTATTGGAGGATGGTCGTCTTACTGATAGTAGTGGTCGGGTTGTAGATTTTCGCAATACGATTATCATAATGACTTCTAATGTGGGGGCGGCTAATATTGGCAAGAATCGCAGTATGGGATTTGATACTACGGCAGATAGCCGGGCTGATGATTATCAAAAGATGAAGGAAACGATGTTGGATGAGCTAAAGCAGGTATTTAGGCCGGAGTTTTTGAATCGGGTTGATGATATTGTGGTCTTTCATGCTTTGGAGCAGGCGCAGTTGCATGATATTGTGCGTTTGATGGTGGCTGATTTAAGGCAGCGTTTGCAGGCACAGGGGCGTGATTTGAGTTTAAGTGATGGCGTATATAAAAAGCTGGCTAGTGAGGGTTACAATCCAGAGTATGGGGCAAGACCCTTGCGCAGAGCGGTATTGAGGTTATTGGAGGATCCGTTGAGCGAGGCAATTTTGGCTGGTGAGTTTAAGGAGAACAGTCAAATTCACGCTAAGTTAAAGGGTGATAAAATCAGTTTTGTTTAAGTAAACAGGGGCTATCGCAAACAATGGCGATAGCCCCTTAAAAGTTTTTTTGATTCTTTTTTTTCAAAAAAAGAATAGATCTTAAATCTTTAAAATCTTTTAAATCTTTAAAGCAAAAAGAGTATGTAAGCGAGAAGGCAGACTAATGGTGTGATAAATAGGGCGTGGAAAGGTAAAGGCTTGAAAGATTTAGCTGATATTTCTATTTGCGGAGCAAATAGAAATGAAGCGTCTTAAGCAAACCAAGAATTAGCACGGTTAGTTTACGCATACGGCGACGCGGAGCAAAATTGAAAGATTAAGTTCAAAAGATTAATAATCACTATAATAATCACCATAATAATCACCATAGTAGCCATAATAATAATCACCATAATACGTATAACTGGTAACATAACCTACCCGATAATAATAATCATTATAGACCTCATAGCCATAAATATGGTCATAGGCATCGGCGGCATTGCCGCCATAGGCAAATTCTTGGCCATCTATAAGTAATCTTCTGGCTTGAGAATCAAAAACAAAATCGAGCATCCCTTGCTTGCCATTAAGGCCAACAACCTTTACCTGCCAGTTACCGCCGGCCAGCAAATCCTCTTCCAATACCATTAAGCTATAAGGCATTTCAAAAGCATCTTGGTTAAAGCCGCCCACCAAAGGCAAGATGGGGTTTTGATCTTCAATGCCCAGATAATCGGGATAATACATACCAACACTTACACCGCCATACCATTTTCTGGCCTGGATAATAGGCATATCATTATAGATAAAAAATTGATAAACCAAACCCGAATCATCCATGGCCGTCCAATAACCTTGCAAATGATAGAATAGACTATTATCATCAGCATCGGCGGCATTAAGAGCTATATCATGCTCCAAGCTTACTACCCGCTTTGCCAAAAATCCACCCTGAAAATTGTTTTGCTCATCATAATAGCTAAGATAAGCCAGGTTTGGCTCGCCATCAATAAGATTTAAACCGGCAAAATAACCATTGGGATAATTAATCTCTACATGCGCCGAATCGCCGCTCATCTGCCAATTAGCTGTGATTTCGCCGCCTAAATCCACATAATCGGCCTGCTCCAGATTATGGATAACCGTGCCATCCGCCTTAAAATCTAAATGGATTTGCCGCGCCTGATAATAAATAGTATCATTAGCTCCACCTAACTCGGTGGAATCCACATGCCAACGACCAATAATATCCTGATCTGAATAAGGATATTGACCATTAAATAGCTCGGGGTTGATAATAGGGGCAATATCTTCCGATTCGGGCGGATTAGGCGGATTATCGGCCTCAGGCTCGGCTTCGGATGGCGGCGCTATTGGCTCGGCATCCGGCTTATTGGCTACCGATTGAGCCTCTTGCATTGCTTGCTCGGATAAGGCATTTAAGGCTGTGCCGCTATCTGTGTCTGTATCAGAACAGGCCGCAAAAAAGAGGCTGCTGGCCAGCAATAAGGAAATGATAAGTTTACTTTTCATGATTAACCTCCATCTTTAGCAGCAATATCTATTCAAAAAAGGGCGGAGACATAAGCCTCCGCCCAGCTTACGCTGCATCTTATTACATTAAAGAGGGAAAGATCCCCTTTTTAAGTATTTGATTTTAGCATTTGACTGATTAATCGGTATAAGGTAAGCTCGAATCTAAATTAATGGTGCTGGTGGCTGCTACCCATTCTACACCGATATCCATAGCTTTAGCTAAATCGCGCAGCTTAAAGTAGTTTTGACCGCCAATTTTATAGGCTTCTAAAGTTAGCATTTCGCCAGCCATATATACCTTATCACTCGATTTGGTAGCAGTGGTGGTGGCCGCTTCTACTGTCATATCCATTTCGCCGCCTACTGCTGTATAAGCACTGCCTGCGATTAAGTCGATAGCTTTGGCATCGGCATCCCAGGTTACTTCAAATTGTTTATCCGAACCATTAACCATGGTTGCAAAATCGCGCAATTTAAAGAAATTATTGCCGCCGATATTATAAGCCAAAACGCTAACCGGGCTGCCATTATAATTGATGGCTACATTGGTAGAGGCAATAGCATTTACGCCATCGGTAGGCGCAGGAGTAGGAGCAGGGGCAGGGGTTGTGGCTGTGGCTGTGATGGTGGTATCGCCAAAGCTGCCGCCGGCATTAAATTTAATTTCCGACGATTGATAGGTGCCGGTAACACTGGTGCTGCTTGGAGCAACTGCCAAATCTTCATTCATGGCACGGCCGGGCAAAGGTGCCGAAAAAGCTGCTGCTCCGCCGCTAATGTTTAGGGTATTGGTGCCGATCAAAACTAAACCTCGGCCATCTTCGGGGGTATTTACGCTATTGCTGGCGCGGGCAATTAAAGAACCACCTGTCATGGTAAAGCCATCGGTTCTCAAGCCGGTCGAATCATTAGTGGCATCACTGGCTATAATCAGGGCATGGCCGCCGCTGATATTAACCACACCTTCGCTATACAAACCATCGGTAGTAGCGCCGCCACCGGTTTGCACATTAAGCTTGCCGCCGGTCATAATTAAATCGGCACCATCGCCATCTAAGTCGATACCGATATTATTTTCGTCATCGGCATTGCCGGTTTTAACCCTAAGCGCTGCATTATCGGCAATGGTTAAATCGCCGGCAATACGCATGCCATCGATATGGGCAGGGCAGGTTTCGCTGGGGTCGATAATAGCTATGGCATTGCCGCTTAAACTAAAGGCTTGGGCATCAATATTGCGGAAATTATTATTGGCATAGCCGCCGCTCATGGTTAGCAAAGCGCTATCTGCCATATTTAATTCGCCCTGGGTAGCCCAAAGGCCATAGACATTGCCATCATCGGAACGCCCTAACTTGAGATCTAGCTTAGCATTATTAAGAATATTAATATCCTTAACAGTATTAATACCAATATAATAGCCATCTATGCCGCCGCTGATATTAACGGTTGCATTATCTTTAAAAGTGAGGCCGCCCTGTACGCTTTTGATAGCCACATAGGAGTAGGCAGTAGGCATAGCAATATCTAAGCTGCCGCTGCCGGTAAAGGTGATATCCTCGTTGGCAATAATAGTTTCGAGGCTGGTTATTTCCGTGCCCATGGTCATGCCGCCAATCTTGTTTTGGCCGATTAAATTAATCGTGATTGACTCGGTAGAGTAAATAGCCGCTTCTATGCCATAGGCATAAGCATAGCTGGTATTGATATTGGCATTGTTTAAGGTAAGGGTAGCGCTTGCCATATCATAGGATGCCGTGCCATCGCCAAAAATATCGGCGGCATTACTATCTTCTACCATTACATTGCCAACATGAACATCGGCTAGGGCCAGGCTACTAAAGGCCATTATAAAGGTTAGGGATAAGATGATTACTGCTAAAAGTTT
>CAYJBP010000096.1:0-9957 GCA_964368605.1 uncultured Peptococcaceae bacterium
ATCGTCATCATCGTCATCATCGTCATTATCATCATTATCGTCGCTGTTATTGCTATCGTCGCCGTCATCATTAGCGTCGCTGATGTCATCATTGTCGTCATTGTCATCATTGTCGTCGCTGTCGCTGTCGTCGTCATTGGCATCGATGTCAAGGCTATTATTTAAATCAGAATTATTGGCAATACCATCATCTAGGTCGTCGTCCAAGTCGTCGTCTAGGTCTTCGTCCAAGTCTTCGTCTAGGTCGTCGTCCAAGTCGTCGTCTAGGTCGTCGTCCAAGTCGTCGTCTAGGTCGTCATCCAAGTCGTCGTCTAAGTCATCGTCTAAATCGTCGTCTAAGTCGTCGTCTAAGTCGTCGCCCTGCTCTATTTCCAGCACCGTAACCGACTGCTGATTTACCGTAACAACCTCCACATCAATGTCGATTTGCTGGTTAAGCTGGGTGGTTAAATATTGGTTTAAGTTGCTTTGCAATTCGGCAGCATTTTCTTGCTGCCAAGTGTCATCATCACCCTGCACCGCTAAGCTAATCTGGCCACCATCGGTCAAAAACTGCTGTTCAATTGCCCTAAAGGCCAGTTCATCTACCACCAATGTAATATCCTTGCCCTTAAAATCATAGTCGCGTAGAAGGGTTTCGGCATCATTATTTAAAGCACTGATAGCAATAACCTTGTTTTGACGATTAAGCTCTATCATCGCCTCGGGATTAATTTTTAAATGAATCGAAGCCACCGGCATTAAGGCCATTTGATAATATACCACAAAGAACAATAGCAAACTAGCAGCTAAAGAACCGGCTAAAGCAATAAATCGGCGGCCAAAACGAGGGCGACCGACGGCCTTTATAGCCGGGCTTGCTCCATTGGTTTCGACCATAGCCGTATCGGTAGTTTCCTCCAGCGGAAACACCTGCTCTACCCTATCACCAACTTGATAATTCATATTTGCTACCTGCATAAAACGCCCGGCTTCGTCAAGTGCTATGCTGTAACTTAAATGATTTTCCATAATCAAATATTTCATTTTAATTCCCCCATTATCTGGATAAAACCTGCTTTAAGTGGCCGCGGATAATTTCGTAACCATTGGAGTAAATTAACATTAAAGCCATAATATATTTGCGATGGCGCTCGGCTGTTTTACGCTCGATGCCTGCACCGGCCACCAGCTTAGCCAAAGGTAAACGCCCCGATTGCTTTAAATCGCAAATCAAATCCGGATTTTGCCTTGCATAGGCGATAGCCTTTTGGCAAGCAGCAAAAGTGCGATCTTGCTTGGGGCAATTATCGGCGATATCGCTTAGGCTTAAATCAAACTCGGCTAGCTGCGCAGTTAATTCCATTATTTCATCACGGGTTGCATCCCGCATGGCGATGGATTGATATTGATCACTTTGATCGGCAATTAAATCCAGCATCGAAGCATCTTCGCTATCATTTAAAGGCTTATCCAAAGAAACCTGGCCGCTATGGCGCTTTTCCTTGCGCTGAAAATCGATAATCTTACGCTTGATAATCAGCTCGGCATATTTCAAAAAAGCACCTTTTTGCTGGTCATAGCCACCAATTGCCTCATGAAAGGCCAGCATCGCTATGCTTAATTCATCATCATTACCTACAATGCGCCCACAGGCTTTAGAAGCAACACCCTTAATAAAAGGTAAATAGTCGGCAATCAACTGATCAATGACTAAAGCATTGCCCTTGGCTGATAAAACTCGCTGGACAATATCCGCTTCAGTAGTCATAAAATCAACTCCATTCATAAATAGAATACGAAAACAGGCTAAAATTTTCGGGGTATTTAATATATTTTATTAGAAATTTTAGCAAATAAATGTTATAATAGTTAAGTTCTAGATTATTATAAGAATATTCCCTGTAAAGCGAGGTTTTTCCTTTATGAATAATGTTTTTAATGAAATTGCCGAATTAATGCATCAAGACCCTGGACAAAGAGGCCTTATAGCAGCTATTAAGCCGGCAGACTGCGCTTTGGTTACTGCTAAACTTGCCCAAAGCCAAAAAGTAATTATCATCAGCGGCTTTCCGATTGCTGCCACTAAATGTGGCGAAACCGATGGCCCGCCCGGGGCTTTAAATATTGCCCAAGCCCTAATCGAGGTAGGCAAAGAGGTATTATTAATCAGCGATGACTTAAATGCACCCTTACTTAAAGCAGGGCAAATGGTTCGTGCAGCCGAGGCCGAATTGCTAAGCCTAAATCGAGGCCAAGCCTTTGATTATCAGCAAATTAGCGATTTTGGTGCCGATACGATAATTGCAATCGAGCGGCCGGGCAAGGCAGCCGATGGCCATTTTTACAGCATGCGAGCACAATGTATTGATGACTTAATAGGCGATACCGAAAGCATTTTTTGCGATTTTAGCGGCTATAAAATAGCTATTGGGGATGGCGGTAATGAGTTGGGCATGGGCAATTTTAAAGATTTAACAGCCCAATTTGTGCGCCATGGCGAACAAATTGCCGCCGTAGCTAAAGCAGATATTGCTCTTATAGCAGGTGTTTCGAATTGGTGGGGCTTTGGGATTTGCGCCCTACTTAGCCTGCATTATGGCCAAAACTTGCTGCCCAGCCCCCAAACCGAACAGCATATTTTAGAAGCTATAATTAAAGCCGGTGCAGTAGATGGCATTCGTTATACAGGAAGCTTAAGCGTAGATAATCTGGATATCCATTCATATCTAAATCCTTTATTCAAATTACATCAATTGATTAAGCCTTATATCAACAAGGCATAGTTTTACAAAACTAACTAAAGCGCAGCTACTCTCCTTTACCTAAATTTTAAAATAATTTAAAAAACGAGCTTTTTCGCAAATTATGTGTTATAATTATAATGGCGCAATAATTGCTGTAAAAATGCAAAGGAGAATATTATGTTAGTACCTTTTCTTAGTTTGATGGGTGGTTTGGCAATTTTTATTTATGCCATGCAATCCATGGGGGATGATTTACAAAATGCCACCGGCAAAAAAATGATGCGGGTTTTGGATCTTTTAACAGGTATCCCGATTATCGGTGTTATGCTGGGGGCTTTAATGACCATGGTTGTGCAAAGCTCTAGCTTTACCACGGTTATGGTGGTTGGTTTTGTTAATGCTTCCTTAATTAATTTAAAACAAGCGGTAGCGGTTATTATGGGGGCCAATATCGGTACTACCATTACCGCCCAGCTTGTGGCTTTTAAAATTACCGAATACTGGTACTTAATAGCCGCTCTTGGCTTTATTCTTTATTTTTTCTTTAAGAAAAAGAAAGTTAAAAACAGCGGTCATATCCTTTTTTCTTTAGGTTTATTGCTTTTAGGCATGGTTTTAATGGGCGATGCCATGAAACCCTTTAGCAATGACCCCATGTTTACCTCGCTGATGCTGGAATTAAGCAATAATACCTTTTTAGCGCTTTTAGCAGGTCTTTTATTTACAGTTTTAGTACAAAGCTCTTCGGCCTCTACCGGTGTGGTTATTGCCATGGCCAGCCAAGGCTTAATCAGCCTAGATGCCGCTTTACCTATTCTTTTAGGCACTAATATCGGTACATGTATTACCTCGGTGCTGGCCGCAATCGGCACCGGCCTTAATGCCAAAAGAGCAGCTGCTGCCCATGTACTTTTTAATGTAATCGGCAGCATAATCTTCCTGGCAATTTTGCCCTTATTCGAAATGGCTGTTTTGGCAGTCTCGCCCGATGGTGATATTCCCCGTCAAATCGCCAATGCCCATACCTTATTTAATATTGCAGTTACCATAATTTGCTTGCCCTTTATCAACTTATTTGTAAAGGCCGTGCAAAAGATTATCCCCGGCACCGAAGAAGTGCTGGTTAGCGGCCCAATTTTTTTGGATTGGAATTCGGTAAGTAATCCTGATTTTGCCCTCGATTTAACCCAAAAAGAAGTGCTGCGCATGAGCGATTTAGCGGCCGATAATCTGCAATTAGCAGTTGATGGCTTTTTGCTCAAAAAAGAGAAAAAGCTTAAAAAGATGAAAGAACAGGAAAAAGTGGTTAATGATTTAGAAACAGAAATTAGCCGTTACTTATCCAAGGTTGCTCAAAATAAATTAAGTGAACAAGCAGCTATCCGCTTAAATGGCATGCTGCATGCCATTAATGATATCGAGCGGGTAAGCGATCATGCCGATAATATTGCCGATCGTGCTTTGGCCAGCTTAGACGAAGATTTGCCCTTTAGCAATGATGCTATCGAAGAAATTAAAGAGATGTACAAGATAACCACGGCTTGCTATGATTTGGCCAAAAAATCGCTGGCCGACAATAGCCAGGAATTAATCGACCAAGTATACTTATACGAAGTACAAATCGATAAAATGGAGCGTCAGCTACGCAAATCGCATATTAAGCGCCTTAATGAGCAGGCATGTAATGCCAAATCCGGGGTTATATTCTTGGATATTATCAGCAATTTCGAGCGGGTGGGCGATCATTCTACCAACTTAGTAAATTTGGCTCAGGAAAATTTTTAATTTAAGCTATACTAATCAATAAAAATATGGCATAATATTAGGGAGGGCTTAGCCGCTAAAAGGCGCCCTTCCTAATTCGTTTAAAAGGAGGATTTTATGCTATCAGCATGGCAGGCAATAATTTTGGGGCTAGTGCAAGGCTTAACCGAGTTTTTACCGGTATCCAGCTCTGGCCATTTAGTAATTGTACAGGCATTATTCCAAATAGATCAACCCATGATTACTTTTAATGTATTTGTGCATTTAGGCACTTTGGTGGCCGTTTTTGCCGTTTTTTGGCAGGATATTAAGCGTTTAATTCGCAACCCCCTTAATAAAACGGTAGCTCTTTTAATTGTAGGCACTATACCCGGTGCTTTATTGGGTTTTTTCCTCAATGATATTTTTGAGCAGCTTTTTTCTTCTTTAATTGCGGTGGCGATAGCCTTAATTATTACCGGTATTTTTCTGCATATATCCGACCGCATTGAAGGCAAGAAGGAAATTAATGATTTAAGCTTTAAGGCGGCACTTTTAATCGGCCTTTTTCAGGGTTTGGCAATTAGCCCCGGCCTAAGCCGTTCCGGCTCCACTATTTTTGGTTCGATTTTATGCGGCCTTAAGCGTGAGGAAGCGGCTCGGTTTTCCTTTTTATTATCAATACCGATTATTTTAGGGGCAGGCGCTAAGCAAGTATTGGATATGAGCGGCCAAGGCGGCCTAAATTTGGAATGGACATTTGTTTTAGGGGCAGTAATTGCGGCCATAAGTGGCTATTTTGCAATTAAACTATTCCTTAAACTGCTGGCTAAACGCAATTTGCGCTATTTTTCTTATTATTGTTGGTTGATTGCTATTTTGATTTTGATTAGTAGCTTGTTTTAGGCTATTTGCCTTTGCTTTTGATAATACAGCTTACCTATTCGCATAATACTATCCCCATTTGCATATCTTTAAGGCAAGGGGGGGTATTATGCGAATTTATTTTTTTAGGCTCAAAAAAACTATTTGGTTGCTTACTTTTAGCCTGGTTTTACTTAGTTCTTTAGCCTTAAACCAGGCCGCAAAACAGAGTATTGCTGTTTTATCACCACTTTTGCTCGATAAAATTATCATTATCGATGCCGGCCATGGTGGCATCGATCCTGGGGTTATTGGCGTAAATGGTAGCCTCGAAAAAGATATTACCCTAAATATTGCCCAAAATTTGGCCGAAATTTTGCGCAATAATGGTGCGCAAGTTATTCTTAGCCGCGAACAAGATATTGCCTTAGGCTCAGATAAATCTACAGATTTAATAGCCAGGGTTGATTTGGTTGAGCAAAACCAAGCCGATATTTTTATCAGCATTCATGGCAATAGCTTCCCTCATGATAGCTCAAGCCATGGTGCGCAAAGCTTTTTCTTTGCCGCTAATGAACAAGGCCAAATTTTGGCCGAAACTATTCAAAATGAGCTTATCAGCCACCTTGGCAATACCAATCGCCAGGCTTTAGCCCATAATAGCGCCTATATTCTTAAACATATCACCGTGCCGGCCGCCATGGTAGAAGTAGGATTTTTATCCAATAGCGATGAAGAGGCTTTACTTAATGACGAAGCCTATCAATGGCAAATCAGTATGGCAATTTATCAAGGATTAACAGATTATTTGGCTAATAATTAAAATAAGGCTTGCAGCCAGCTAGATTTGCTGATATAATATTAGGGTATATTTTCTATTATACAATATATTATAGAAAGAAGCGAATGCTATGACGGCCAAAGCTTTAGAAATAAAAATCGGTATTTGCGGCCTGGGAACAGTAGGCGGCGGCACCTTAACAGTTCTTGCTCAAAATAAAGAAACGATTAATAATCGCTCGCCTAAGATTATCGTTAGCAAAGTGGCCGAAAAAGACCACCTTAAAGCTCAAGCACTTATTCAAGAACTTGGTTTAAAAGATATTCAAATTTGCGACGATTGGCAAGAATTAGTTGCAGACGAGCAAATAGATATTATCGTAGAATTAATTGGTCGGGTTGATATTGCCGAACAATTGATTATTGCCGCCCTTAAAGCCGGCAAATCGGTAATTACCGCCAATAAGGATTTAATGGCAGCCAAAGGTGGCGAGCTTTTACATTTGGCCGAAGAAAATAAGGTAGATTTATTCTTCGAGGCATCGGTAGCAGGTGGTATCCCCATTATCCAAACCTTAAAGCATTCTTTTGCGGCCAATAATATTGGCCAGATTATGGGTATTGTTAATGGTACTACCAATTATATTCTCACCAATATGACCGAAAAAGGCCTTACCTTTCAAAATGCTTTAATCGAGGCTCAGCAATTGGGCTATGCCGAAGCCGATCCCAAAAGCGATATCGAGGGTTTTGATGCCGCCCGTAAAATGGCTATTTTGGCTTCGATTGCCTTTAATAGCAGGGTTAAAGACGATATGGTACCAACCGAAGGTATTACCAATATCAGTAATTGGGATATACTTTATGCCCAGGAATTTGGCTATATTATCAAAATGATTGGCTTAGCCAAATGCGATGGCGAAAGTATTGAAGTAAGGGTTCATCCCTTAATGATTGATAAAGCCCATCCCCTAGCTGCGGTTAGGGATTCTTACAATGCCATATTTGTAGAGGGCGATGCCGTAGAAAAATCGATGTTATATGGCCGCGGTGCAGGTGCTTTGCCTACCGGTAGTGCTGTAGTTGGCGATATTATTGTTGCCGCTCGCAATATCATTTATAATTGCCGTGGGCAGATTAATTGTTTTTGTAATTATAATTTACCGGTTAAGCCGGAACAAGATACCGTTAGCAAATATTATGTGCGCATGCTGGCTCTGGATAAACCCGGCGTTTTTGCCGATATTACCGCCACGCTTTGCGAACATGATGTTAGCATGCATTCGGTTATGCAAAAGCGTTTTTTAAGCCCTTATGAGGCCGAAATTGTGATGATTACCCACGAGGTTAGCCATGGCAAAATAATGGCCGCCGTTAAGGCAATTAGCCAAATCGACGCCGTAGCCCAGGTAGGCAGTGTAATTAGGGTGGAGGACGACCGCGCATGAAAATTAAAGTACCTGCTACCACAGCTAATTTAGGGGCAGGATATGATGTTTTTGGTATGGCTTTAAGCTTTTATAATTATCTGGAATTTAAGCCGGCAGAGCAGCAATCATTAGAGATTATCGGCTTAGGCGCAGATCATTTAAGCAAATCGGCCAATAATCTAATTATCCGTTCGGCGCAAGCCGTATATGATATTTGCGGCAAAGGGCGAGCTAATTTAAGCTTTATCGCCCATAATAATATTCCCTTATCCCGAGGCATGGGTTCTTCGTCGGCGGCGATAGTTTCGGGTTTAATGGCTGCTAACCATGCTTTAAATTTACCTTTAGATCAAGAACAAATCCTTAAAATGGCTATCGAAATAGAAGGCCATGGCGATAATGTAACCCCGGCTTTATTGGGCGGCTTTACAATTATTGCCGAGGAAAACGGCTTTTATCATAAAAAAATTGCGATTAGCAATGAGCTGCAAGCGGTATTGATTATCCCCGATTTTACGCTTTCTACCAAAAAAGCACGCGAGATTATGCCTACCGAGATTAAATTAACTGATGCGGTATATAATATCAGCCATGCGGCGATGCTGGGCATTTGCCTGGCCGAAAATGATTTAGAAGGCTTTGGGGCTATGCTTAAAGATAGATTGCATCAACCATATCGCTTTAGCCTTATCCCCAATGCCGAGCAGGTAATCGAGGCGGCTTATCAGGCCGGGGCTTTGGGGGCCGCCTTATCGGGTTCCGGCTCTACGCTGATTGCTTTTTGTCGCAAGGGGGATAATTTGGCCGAAATTATCGGCCAAAAAATGATCGATGCTTTTGCCAAGGCCGAAATTAAGGCGGCCGTGCAAATTGTAGGTATCGATAATGATGGTGTTATGCTCATCGAGCAATAATATAGCAGTAATAAGACATAATGGAGGATTAGACATGTCAATTGTCGTGCAAAAATTCGGCGGCAGCTCGGTTGCCAATGCCGAACGAATTCAAAGAGTGGCCAAAAGGGTAGCCGAAACCAAGGCCAAAGGTAATCAGGTAGTGGTTGTAGTTTCGGCCATGGGCGATACCACCGATGATTTAATCGATTTAGCCAATCAATTAACCAGCAAAAGTTATCGTCGCGAAATGGATATGTTGCTTTCTACCGGCGAGCAGCAATCGATAGCCTTGCTAGCGATGACTTTATTAGAAATGGGTGTACCGGCCATTTCTTTAACCGGCCAAATGGCTGGTTTTCATACCGATAGCGAGCATGGCAGCGGCAAGATTTTGGAGATGACCTGCGAGCGAGTGCAGCAGGAATTGGCAGCCGATAAAGTGGTAGTGGTGGCCGGATTTCAGGGGGTAGACTTGGTTGGTGATATTATCACCTTAGGCCGTGGCGGCAGCGATACCAGCGCCGTAGCCCTAGCGGTAGCCTTAAATGCCGATGTTTGCGAAATCTTTACCGATGTAGACGGTGTTTATACCGCCGATCCACGTATTGTGAAGAAGGCGCAAAAGATGCAAGAAGTTTCTTATGACGAGATGCTGGAAATGGCGGCAATGGGGGCTTTAGTTTTGCAGCCTCGCAGCGTGGAATTGGCCAAGCAATGCAATGTAAAGTTGCATGTACGTTCCAGCTTTAATTATAATGAAGGTACAATTGTTCAGGAGGTAGCTAATATGAATTGCAATTTAGAAAAAGAATTAATTGTATGCGGCGTGGCGCATGATTTAAATGTATTAAAAACCACTATTTTTGGGGTACCGGATAAGCCGGGGATAGCCAGCAGAATCTTTGGTTCTTTGGCTAAAGAAGGCGTAAATGTAGATATGGTAGTTCAAAGCGGCAGCCGTAATGAATGCCAAGACATGTCTTTTACTTGCGGCCGTGATGATTATGACAAAGTAGAGCGCATTATTGGCGGTTTAGCAAGCGAGTTAAATGCCGAAGGCTACCGTATTATTGATAATAAAGCTAAGATTTCGATAGTGGGAGCAGGAATGATTAGCCATCCGGGGATTGCAGCAACCATGTTTAAAACCTTGGCTGATAATGGCTGCAATATCGAGATGATATCAACTTCCGAAATTAAAGTATCCTGCATTATCGACGAAGAAAAGACCAAGGAAGCAGTAATAGCCCTACATACAGCATTTGAGCTGGACGCAACCGAATAAAAGCAAATAAGAAGAAGTTTTACTCAATTTTTTACAAAAAATTGCGGGGGCATTGGGGGCTGGCCCCCAAGGTCTTAAAAAGGTTTTAAGCCAACACCAAAACTAAGCAAGCAAATCTAAACTGGCGGATAAAAGCGGCAAAGGAAGAAATTGGCTTAAAACCGGCGCCTTTTGGCGAAGCCAAAACAGCCCGCAGCCAAATATCAAGCAAGCAACAAATAAGCTTATTTGCA
>CAYJBP010000097.1:0-9900 GCA_964368605.1 uncultured Peptococcaceae bacterium
AAATTCCTTATATGATGCCACCCATTTGCTTATATCTCGCGATGACGCTATTCCGTGCTTTTTTGATAAGTAGCTGTATCCGCCTTCATTAGATAAATACTCTTTTACCACTTTCAATTTAAATTCATAACTATATTTCGCCATGAAAATACCGACCTCCCAATCGTTAGATTTTAGGTCTAACTTTTGGGGGTCGGTACAAAGCCAAGAAAATATACGGTTTTTTAATTAGCAGGCTATTTGCTTAATACAAATTTAGATAACGCATCAAAATAGTAGCCACTTCGGCACGGCTGGCCGAATTTTGGGGGGCTATGGTTTGGCTATCCATGCCGGTGATAATCTGTTGCTGATTTGCCCACTGCATAGCAGGTAGGGCATAGGCGCTGATGCTGCTATTATCCGCATAAGCACTCAGATCGCCGCCTACTGCCGGTTGATGACCTTTGCTTTGAGCATAGCGATAGAGTATGGTGGCTACCTGCTCGCGGCTGATTGGGCTATTGGGCGCAAAGCTGCTAGCACTCATCCCATCTACAATCCCCTCGGCGGTTGCCCAACGCACAGCCTCGGTATACCAGGTATCGGCTAGCACATCGCTATAGCTTAGCTCTAAATCAACAAGCGGTTCTCCTTCCATACGATGCAAAACGGTAACCAGCATGGCCCTGGTCATCTCGCCATTGGGGCTGAACATATCGGTGCTGACACCCTCGAACAGGCCATTTTGCACAGCATAGGATACAGCATTATAAAACCAATCGCTTAAAGCAACATCATTAAAGGGGCTAACCCAATCGGGCAGCTCGCTTAAAGCGGTTTGATTATCGGCGATATCCACATCGGGCAGGGTGCCAATTATGGTGCCATCGGCCTCATCATCGCCCTGACTACCGCCACCGCCGCCGCCGGAGCTACCATTATCATTGCCTTCATCAGCGCTGGTTACAGTGAGCACCGGCAAGGAGGCCGAGTTGTGGCTTGTCACATTTTCCTGCTCATCAACGGTAATAACCTGAGCCGAGCTAATCTCTACCCGGCCGGAATCGCTGCCATTAATCGAGCAGCTAACCCTGGCTATTGCTGTTTCGCTAGCTAGGGCAAAGCTATTTTTGATGGTAAAGAAACCAAAATGGGTTAAGCCATCCTTCACTGTTTGCACATTGCCGGTATTGGCCGCTATGCCCAAAAGCTCCACCTTATCGATGCTGATGCCGGCCGAGGGCTTTAGGGAAAACTCGGCTCCGGCAAAGGGCTGATCGGTTTGCAGCTCTATGTCAAAGCTAAAGTGGCTTTCGCTTACGGTTAGATCGGTAACGGAAAGGCTAACGGTATCGGCTAAAGCCGGGGCGGCCAAGGTTGGGATTAAAGCTAGAGCCAAGGCCAGGCTTTGCCAGCCCTTTTTAAACTGTTTTGCTAAATTAATTTTCATAATTTCTCCATTTAGTATGTCCTAAGCATAGATTGCCAACAATAAGATGATATAGTCGCTAATAGTAACCGAACCATCACCATTAAGGTCTGCTTTTTGAGCAGTGGCCCAGTCGCTATCGCTTGAAGTCATCATATAATATTTTTGGGCTTCGGTTAAATCAAGTAAGTCGAGCTTATCATCGCCATTGATATCAAAGTTAATCGGCACATAGGTGGCTTCGGCTTTGCTAATGATGGCTTGGCCAAAGACATTATCCTCAGACTCATTCCAGCCACTTACTTTGGCCGAAGTTATTTTAAGGCTGGCTTCCTTACCGGTTACTTTAATCTCGGCTATTTTGGTATTAGCCTGCTCATTAAACATGGCTTTGTTTTCGCTAAGAATGCTTAAAACAACCGTGGCCATGTACTTGCCATCAATAACTTCAGTTCTTAGTTCATCACTTAACAGGGTAAAGTCATTGAGGCCGACAACCTCTATATCGCTACCATCGGTTTCGAAGGTAAGCTCAATATTGGCTACATTGCTGCTTTCAGTTAAGTATAAGCCAAAGGCCGACATATTATCTTCATCGATATAGTCGCTCTCCAGAGCTATTGTGGTAGCAATAGAACCTGTTACCGGCGGAAGGGCTGCTTCAACATTAATTACACAGCCGGCACTAAGACCATTAGCGGTGGTGGCGGTGATGGTGGCCGTGCCTGCGGCAACAGCAGTTACCAAACCGCTATTGCTAACGGTAGCAATATCATCATCCGAGCTAGCCCAATTCACGCTTTTATCGCTGGCGGTAGTGGGATAAACGGTGGCACTAAGCTGCACGGTTTCGTCCACTTTAAGGTCGGCGCTATTCTTGTTTAGTTCAACCGAGGTGGCGATGGTGGGGTCTGCTTCCACGGCATCTTTGGTGTCGATTACGGCAATATAGCCCAGGCTATCGCTATCGGCAACCAAGGTTTTGCTGATCATGGTGGTGCTTAACGGCTGCACTTGGCCATTTTTGAAGATGTAAAGCGAAGCATCATTGCTATAACCTGTCGGTAAGCCGATCGAAATATTGATTTGCTCGCCCATGGCTACGCCTTGGGGCAATAAACCAATTTGATAAACCTTGAATTTGTGCTCACCTGCGGCAGCGGCAAAGGATTGATACTCCTGACCTGAGCTAACATTTTGCAAGTCCAGGGTGGCATTCACTTGGAAACCGCCATCAAGCATTACTCGCTCTTTGCTATTCATCAAAGAGAAGTTCTGTAAGCCGATCGCTGCAAAATCATAAACATCGGGTACGGCCAGATAGCGATGCCCCCATTCGCCAAAATTATCTTCAGCCCAACGCTCGGAAGAAGTGCCCTCTTGCACTATTACCAATAAATCATCGCTGGCATCTTCAAAGGTGTCAATATTCCAGCCATCAATGGCTTCGAAATATTTAAGATTGGGCGATAAAACAACCAGCTCTAAATTAGGGGTATTTTCAAAAGCACTATTGCCCATATTATCAACTGTAGCTGGCATGATAAGGCTGGTTAAAGAAGTTGTGCCGAGGAAGGTTTCAAAGCCGATATTGCTTAAATTGCTGGGGAAGTTGATTCGGGTTAAAGCGGTGCAATCTTCAAAAATCCGCCAGGGCATTTCGCCCATATTGTTTTCGAAAGTAACCTCTACCAAATCTTCGCAGCCTTCAAAAATGAAGTCGCCAACATCGGTAACGGTGGCAGGAATAGTCATCTCGACCAAACCTGTTTCCTCAAAGGCGGAAGTGCCGATGGTAAGCAGGCTGGCAGGTATGCCAATCGAGGTAAGGTGCTTAGCGCCCTCAAAGCCGCCCGGCCAAATCATATCGATGGTAAATCCATCCACGGTAGAAGGTATATCATAGTGGCTGGCAGTTCGGCCGGCCGGATAGGAATTTAAGGATTTGGTCGGCTCATCATATTGAGGCTCGCCTTCGATTACTTTAGGGCCAAACATCACCCCATATTCATCGGTAAAGTAATAGGGGTTTTGGGGATGAACCTGCACCTCGGTTAAGGCGGTGCTGCCTTTAAAAACATTGGCCGTTACATAAATAGCGGTGGCCGGGATTTCTACGGTGGTAAGCTTAGGGCAATCGGCAAAGGCGCTTAAGCGGATGATTAAATCAGCACCATCAATCGGGTCGGCAAAGATAACTTCTTCCAATTCGGTAGCGCCTTGGAAGGCATTATAGCCGATGCTGCTAACGCTGCCGGGAATAGTAACGCTGGTTACGGTATCATTATCCAAGAAGGCCTCATTGCCGATTTGGGTTACGGTATTGGGGATGATGATATCGCCACCTAAACCATAATAGCCCAGCAAAACGCCGTCTTTGATATTAGCACCAACCAAGGTTGTGGGCCACTCGTCGGGATCGGGATCGGTGGTGGTGATTATTTCTAAAGTGGTGTTATCCGGGGTATAAGCACCGCCCCAGCTGGTCATCGAGCCTTCAAAAATATCGATGATATCTTGATTGGCCACCTTAATTACACTGCCGGCCTTAAGATCTTCAAAGGCATCACCCAGGCTGTCGGCGGTAATGGTATCGGCTTCTAAAACAATTTCTTCAATAGCCGTTAATTCATTAAAAGCGGCATATTCAAAGGTATTGATGGAAGCAGGCACGGTAATTTTCTCTAAAACGGCATTACCTAAAAAGGCCATGCGGCTAACGGTGGTAACCGGGATACCCTCAATCTGCTCGAGCAGGGTGATATCGGTGGCATTTAGGCCATGAGCATAGGCAAAAACCTCGGCAAAAGCATCGTCGCCGCTATTTACCTCGTAGATAATATTATCTTGCGAGATATAAACCCCATTATCGCTGGTGCCGCCTTCAATGGCCAAGGTGCTTACTTGCTGGCTGCCGGAAGTGGGGTGATTATTAATCTCGCTAATGCGGGCAGGCAGGGTAAGGCTAGTCAGCGCAGGATTATCACCAAAAACAGTAGAGAATAGCTCTAGGTCGGCATCGCCTGCGGCAAAATTAACGGTGCTTAAAAGCTCATTGCCGGCAAAGGCGTCATAACCAATTGTGGTTACCGAACCGGCAATATTAACCTCGGTTAAAATATCGCAGTTTTCAAAAGCGCTGCCGCCAATTTCCAAATAGCCTTCGGGGATATTTACCTTGGTGATAAATTCATTATCCTCAAAAAGGCTGCTTTTAACGGCCGTTACCTGGTGTTCACCATCATCATACATGACGGTTTGCGGCAAGGTGATTTCGCCACCCATGCCTTTATATTCGCTTACGGTTACGCTTTCTATTTCTTCGCTCCAATAATCAACCTCCACCTCTACCGTAAAGTCGCCTGCTACTACATCATAGCCGATGGCCAAGGCCTCCGGGCTGGCAAATGTAAAAGATGCGACGGTAAGGGCAAACAACATCAACAGGGTATAGCCAAACTTTAAATTTTTATTGTTCATAATTCTACCATCCTATCATAAATTTTTCTTATTAATTTACTCCTTTGCTGCGCTTTAATTGGCGGTCATCACTCCGCATTTTTGTTAGTTACGACTAACCAAGACTGGTTAATTATAACTAACTCGGTTCAAAATGTCAAGTTAAAAATCTAAAATATTTTACTATTAATAAAAATAATTATTAAGCTTGACAAAAGCAAAAGAATGTGTTAGGCTTAACTAACATTATTGATTTACCCCTATTTGCGCTTTAGTTTATCATCACATAACCCTATAACTGAAAGAAGACACTCTTATCCCCTATTGGCTAAGGGCTGCAATGCTAGTAAGTTATTATTTGGAGGATGAATATGATAAACAAAAAATTAAAGCGGTTGCTGGGGGCTTTTTTATGCCTATTTTTGCTGACAAGTGCCCTAACCGCTTATGCCATACCGCTGGATGAAGGCACTATGGCTGCCCCAAATTCCTTTGCTCCTACGGCTTTGCCCACATTTGAAGCGGCAGCCGAGCAGGAAGTAAAAATTATTATCGAGATGGATTCCCCTTCTTTATTGGAAAGAAGAGCGATGCAGCGCATAGCTCAGCCGCTGGATGCCTATTTAGCGTCGGCAGGAGCAGAGCAAGCCTTAAATAGCATCGAAGATGAGCAACAAGATATTTACGATCAACTGTCCGCTAACCCCGAGATTGATGTTGAGCCGGATAAAGAATATTCGGTTGTATTAAACGGTATTTCGGTTATCGGTAGTGCCGACAATTTAGAGCATATCTTGGAATTAGATGGTGTAGCCGATGCCTATATCTCCGGCTTTTACGAGCTACCCCAAACTCAAGCTATTGATTTAAGCGCCACCAGCAATATTACGGCCATCGGGGCTATGGATGTTCATCAAGCCGGCTTCACCGGCCAAGGCATGGCCATTGCCGTGCTCGATTCGGGTTGTGATATCGACCACGAGGCCTTTGGTGCGGTTGAGGGAGCTAAGTTCGAGCTTAGTGATATCAGCACAGCTATTGCCAACAATAAGCTTTCGATTGGCAAATTGAGCAGCTCGGTGGTTTATCAAAATAGCAAATTCCCCTTTACTTACGATTATGCCGATACCGATACCAATGTCAACGATGTTAATAGCCACGGCACCCATGTGGCAGGCATTGCGGCGGCCAATCAAAGCGATATTATCGAAGGGGTTGCCCCCGATGCCCAATTGATTATCATGAAAGTTTTTGGCGATGTATCGGATGGTGCTTATGATTCGGATATTTTAGCCGCCTTAGAAGATGCCGTTTTGCTGGGTGTTGATGCTATCAACTTAAGCTTAGGCAGTGTGGCCGGCTTTTCCAGCGATGCTAATCGCCGTGTAAATGAAATATATGAACTGATCGAAGCGGCCGGCATCCCCGTCTATGCTTCGGCCGGTAATGAATACAGCTCCACCTATGAAAACGAGGCCGGCAATCATCTGCCTCAGGTAGAAAACCCCGATAATGGCGTTGCCGGTTCGCCTTCTACCTACGATTCTTTGCTCTCGGTGGCCAGCGTCAATAATGAGGAAAGTGTTTCCCCTTATATTCTGGCCGGCCAAGCAAAAATACCCTTCCTTGATGCCGCCGAGGATAGCGATCTTATCTTTGCCGATAATCTAAACGGCAGCTATAGCTATCAGTATTGCGGCTATGGCACGGTTGATGATTTTGCAGGACGCAATTTAAGCGGCCAAATTGCCTTGATTCAAAGAGGTGGCCCGGCCGGCAGCGAGGCGCTTTCCTTTGTCGAAAAGGAAGATAATGCCCAGGCCGCCGGTGCGGTGGGGGTTATTATCTTTGATAATGTCGAAGGCAGCTTGGTTTCGATGGTTACATCCGGCAAAATCCCCAGCGTTTTTATCAGCAAAGTAAGTGGCGAGCTGCTTAATGATGCCGCAACCAAAAGCCTGCAAATCTCTGCCGATTTTATCGACAGCTTTCAGGATGCCTTTAGCGGCAGAATGAGCGATTTTTCATCCTGGGGTGCTACCTCCGATTTGCTATTAAAGCCGGAAATTACCGCCCCGGGTGGCGATATTTATTCCACCTTCCCCGATGATCGCTATGGCAATAAGAGCGGCACTTCGATGTCGTCGCCGCATATGCTGGGCGCTTATGCCTTGATGGAGCAATATATTGATGCCGAAATGGCAGGTACTACCATGCTAGATGCCGCCAAGGCCGAGCTAATCAATGCTATCTTTATGAGCACAGCCGAGCCCTTAAGTGATGAAAACGGGGTGTTTTATTCTCCTCGTAAGCAGGGTGCGGGCTTGGTGCAGGTAAACCGGGCTATTGAGGTTGAAGCCTATTTGCTTAATAATGATGGCGATCGCCCCAAAGGGGAATTGGGCGAGGATGCTAATGGCAGCTATGACTTTGGCTTCGAACTGGTTTCGCTTAGCGAGCAACAGCTTGACTACACAGTTGAAGTGCATGTTTTAACCGAAGATACGGTAAGGCAAGGCGGTGTTGATTATATCGCCCAGTCTGCTCGCACCTTAAGTGCTGCTGAAATTACGGTTAGCGCCCCGGCCACCATCAGCCTGGCAGCCGGGCAAAGCCAGGGCATCGATATTGGTCTTAGCCTAACCGAGCAAGGCCGCCAAAATTTAGATAGCAGCTTCCCCAATGGTATTTTTATCGAGGGCTATGTGCGTTTAATCCCCCAAGGTGAAGGCAGCGTGCCTTTAAGCTATCCTTTCATGGGCTTTTATGGCGATTGGCAGGCAGCACCGCTTTTCGATTCCGATATTTTTGACGAGCAAGCCCCAATCATGACCGATACCGTGCTCGGCGAATTTGATAATTATACCGGCGCCGGTTATTTATTGGGCACAAACACTTATGTGATTGGTGCGGATGATTATAAGGAAGAATTTATTGCGATTAAAGGTTCAGGTAATAGCAATTATGTAACCGCCGCTGTTTCGCTATTAAGAAATGCCGATAACCTCACCTATCAGGTTAAGGATAGCGAAGGCAACTTGGTTTATAGCGAAAAGCAGGAAATGGTTGCTAAAACCCATTATTTGGATGATATAAACTACTATACCCCGATGGCCGATAAGGGCTTTAAGCCGGTAGATTTATGGGGCGATACCTTACCCGATGGCAATTATACCTATCAGGTAATAGCCGAATTGGGCGGCCAAGAGGAGAGCATCAGCTTCCCCTTGGTGGTTGATTCCGAGCTGCCTAAGCTGATCAGCGCCGAGGTGATTGGCCATGAATTGGTGGTTAGTGTACAGGATAATCATTATGTGCAGGCGGCCAGCCTAACGGTGGGCTATGCCCCCTTAAATGCCTGGGCCGAGCCTGTTTACACCACAGCCGGCGGGACGGCACAGGTTAAATTTGATTTAAGCGATGAAAAACTCAAAGGCATCGAGCAAGCTCAAATCGCTTTAATCGACTATGCCGGCAATACCTTTATTTCTCAATTTGTTGATATCGAAGCCGTAGAATTGCCGCCGGCAAACGAGCCGATTGACGGCCAACTAATAGCTCCCGCTACTGTGGCTGCCGGTGCAGATATCCCCTTTAGCTTGCAGCTGGCCAATATGGACAAGGTGGCTACAGTTGCCTTAAGCTTTGCCAAGGATGCCGATTTAAGCATTGATGAGGTACTGGGCGAAGATGGATTCACCAGCCTGGGCGAAATTATCTGGGATAAGGATAATCAAAATAAAGGACTTATCGTCTTTGGCTATCTCGATGCCACCAATCGGACAACCGGTTATACAGCCGAAGAACTAACATCTATCGGCCAGCTAATAGCCAGCACAACAGCCACTGAAGGCCAAGTAGGCATAAGTATTACCGGCTTAGCAATTGCCGGCTACGACCAGGACGGCAATTCTGTATGGCTCAATAGCAAATTTGATGAAAACAAGCTAAATACGGGGATTAAGAATATTTCCCAATTCGATCTCAATATGGATGGCGAGCTGAATTTGCTGGATTTAACCCATGCCCAGCAATATTATCGACAAAGCTCAACAGCAGCTAATTGGTCGGATATTGCTAATTGCGATATTGATGGTAGCGGCTTAATCGATATCGTCGATTTGATTTTATTATTGCAGCAGATTTATTAGGATAATACAAGGGGCTGCGGCGAAAATATCGCCGCAGCCCCTTATTGATTTTAATGAAGAAAGCGGTAATCATTATAGTGATTGGGGAATAGTTCTTTATGCAGGCAATGCCCCGGAATAGCTTGAGGATCGGAGCAAAAATAATGCTCGAAATATTTGCAAAAGATGACGGAGTTTTAAGCCGATTACGGATTAACTGTTCATCATTTTTTTATATTCAACCTAACAGTGACCTGTGAAAATACCTCCTCACAGGTCACTGTTTCATATCCTATCCAACCGCAGCTATAAGATGGCAACTTCGGTTTAGGTCTTTCTATCGCTAAAACTTCGGTAGAAATGATGAATGGCGAGGTTAAGGCTTCAAATGACGGTGGAGCAGTTTTTGAAATTAGGTTACAATTAAATTAAACTCATATATGTAAAACCGACAGTCAAAAGATTGTCGGTTTTACACGAAATTAAAATGCACATAAATCGAAACTGTACTTCGTTCAAATTTCATAACCTAAACTGTATAATAGTAGAAGGGGTGAAATTAAAATGTACATTGATGAAAGAAATCTCGACTTTCACCCTATCGGAGAAGCTATAAAATTAGCTCGTAAAAGTCGGGAAATGACACAAGCTGAGCTTGCATTGATGTATCCACCGTTTACTTCTATGAGCATATTTGCTTCAATTCCCTCATAACAATCGAGAATATATATTACTTCATAATTTACAACTAAATTGTTTTCAGCGTGAACTGCATCATCACCGGCAGTTAATTCAAAATCACCACTGTTAATTTCAATATCACCGTCAGAGTGAATAACATCTTCGTATGAGGAAATGCTAAAATTACCGCCGTTTATAATTATACTACTTTTACGGCTT
>CAYJBP010000098.1:0-9507 GCA_964368605.1 uncultured Peptococcaceae bacterium
AAAGAGGTTGCCGCTTTAGCGACAACCTCTTTGCTTATATTACTTAATTATCTGGCTTTACGGCTGAACATTAAGCCGGATACCGAGAACATCAATAAAGCTAATCCTAATAATACATTAAAGGTAATACCAATCGAACCGGTTTGCGGTAAATTGCCCAAAGGTACTTCATCTTCAATAATCAATACTTCTTCAGGCATCTCTACAACAGGAGCTACCGGGATAGGAGCAGGTATATTGGCTAAAGGAGTTTCGTCCTCAGCAATATCTACAATAGTGGGGGTAGGCTCATCGGGATCAGGATCGGGACCCGGGGTCGGGCCGGGCGGATTAGGATTGCGGATCGGATCATCCGGGGTAAAGCTATAGTAGTAGTAAAGGTTGATTTCGTACAATACACCGGGGCTTACCAACTCTACTGATCTATTGCCTTGAGCTGCTTGGTAAATATAATCATAGGTGTAACTGCCGGTGGTAAAGTTGCTATGGCCATCAATATAAGTATCGCCGGCATCAACAACACCATTTACAGTCATAGTAGCCAGATTTTGATGCATAATATTGATAACTTCATCGCTCTCAAAAGTATCTACAACGGTTTCGCCATCAATAACGGCCATATAGTGACGGGTGATTTGATATAAATAGTTAGCATAGCTATTGGTAATAGTAGCATCATAGCTAGTGCCTGCTAAATCCATTTGCGGCTGGGCATACTCTACTGTGTATACTTGATTATCATTTAATACATAGTAGGTAGCAATTAAGCTGCCATCTTCAGCGGTTACCTCTTGAGCATCAACTTCTCTGATCGAATAGCTTAATAATTGACCATTGGTGCTATCATATTTATCTAAGCCATCAAAAGTTACAGAGCCGCTGCCGGTGGTGGTGTCTATTGTTTTAATAGTGGGCTGAACACCTTCGGTATCAGGATCACTATCAATTTGCTGGCCACCAAGCAATAATTCTACATCAACCGAAGCAGGATGGCTTTGACCTTCGGCAGGTGTGCCTTCCCAGTTCTTGGTTACGGTAATGCTAATATCTTGTTGATCGATTAAGTTTTTAATCCGATCGGGATTATACTTGTTGGTATACTCAAAACCATCATCCTCGGGGGTTAAAGTGGTTGCTGTATAACCATCAATAGCTGCTTCTACTACATAATAGTAGTATTTTTGCATATCATTGCTATAACGGGGCAAATCGGTAAATGTTAACTTTTGATTTTTGAATTCAGTTGCTTCAGTGCTTAAAGTATATGGTGCGCCATTTAGCTCAACAACTTCGCCATCGCTATAATCGGTGTTTACCGAACGATACAGGGTAAATGTAGCTATCGGGAAGGTAGTGCCTTCGGGGGCTAACCATTTTTTAACTGCGGTGAAATCTAAATGATCAATAACATAAGTGTTGGTTACTTTGTTCTTACCAAAGCTGGCTTCATAAACTACAATATCATCTTCTTGGCTGGCATTGGCTTCTTCAAAAGTAGGTGCATTATTGGTAAACTCGTTTAAGCTGGGCTTTACGGTTTCAACAATAACATACTCATGCTTTTGGCCGGTTACTAAATCATATTTAGGCCAGCCTTGATTGGCCTCATAGCCATAGAGATAAGCACCGCTTTCGTCTTGGGCGGGGACAAACTTGTAGAAATTAGTACGGCCATATGCGCCTTTATTATCCTTATAGTTTACATCGGCAGCAATATCAACAACTGCTACTGCTACTTCATCTTGATATAAGGTAAATTGAACAGCTTCTTTAGCAATTTCTTCCGGCTTATTCCAGCTCTTTGCTACTTTAATCTGCGAATACTTTTGATTTAAAGCATTCTTGATATAAACAGTTTGATCGCCATTTTCGGCAAATTCGGCATTGGTGGTGCTGGAAGTATATGTGGCGCTGCCCTCTTCTACTACCCAGTAATTGATAAGCTGATGATTTTCATCATATTTTGCCAAATCTTCAAAGGTTGCTAAGATAGCGCCATCTAAATTATTCTTATATTCGCTACGCTCAACTTCTATGGTTTTGCCTGTGGTTTCGTAGATAAAACCGCCTTCGGCTTCTTCCGAAGCCTTTTTGATCAATAATTCAAAGGTAATCGATTTGGGTAAATCAATACCATCAACCCAATTCCAGGTTTTATGGGCATTAATATCAATTTCTTCTTCATTAATGCGGCTATTGGTGATATCGATAGTTGTAGTTTCGGTTACGGTGGTAGCGGTTATTTCTTGGCCATCGGCATTAAAATACTTGGTAGTATAACCGGCTACATTTTCTTCGGTTACGGTATAGCTAATGGCAACTTGCTCGCTTTCGAACTGGCCACTGCCTTCCATAACAGGAGCACCACTTTCATCTACCTTGGGGCTGCCATCTTCATTGGCTGCTTGAACAAGAATTTCGGTTTGTACGGTATAATACTTAGGCAAGTTGCTAAAGGTATAAACCCAATCAGCAGTTTCGCCATTTGTATCGCCTTCGCCATCTAAAACAATTTCTTGATTGGCAACAGGAGCGCCATTTTCATCTAAAGCGCTGCTTGATAATACAATGGTTACTTCAGGTTCGCTGCCTTCAAAGTCTTCGGGCAAGAGCCAGGTTTTTAAACCGCTAATGGTAATTGTTTCGTTGCTGGGCTTGTAGTTAACAAAATCTACAATTAAGCTGTTTTTGTCATCAGACCAGGCGGAATCTTTAGAGGCCATCAAATAGGTATTGCCTTCGGCATCAGTTACGCTTTCTTTTACATCATAGCTATAACGATTGCCAAGGGTATCAAATTTGGGCAAATTATTAAAGGTATGGGTAAAAGCGGCAGTACCGGTGCTGGTGGTGCTTAAAACAGCTCCATTTACTTCATAAGGAACATTATCTTGATATACGGTATAGGTTACGGTAGGATTGCCTTCGGTAGTAGTCCAGCTTTTATTAACGGTGATGCTTACCGAACCAATATTAGCATTGGTAATATTTAGGCTATCTTCTTCGTAAATGGTTACCCAATTTGTGCTATCAAAGCCACCAGTGGTAAAAGCTTCTTGTACACTGTAAACAATTTTACTGTAGCCGGTGATATTTTCTTCTTCGGTTTCGCCGGTATTATCATAGGTGTACTTGTAGATGGGCAAATTATTGAAGGTATATTTGCCATAATTTTCGCTACCAAAATCGCTGGCGGCAATATTGATGATATGGGCAGCATCTGTGCTGGCAGAACCATCAATATAAAGGGTTACTTGTAAATCGGAAATAGCTAATTGATCGGGGTTTACCCAAGTTTTAGCACCACTTAAAGAGGTGATACCGGGGATTAAGATATTGCGGATTGCAAAACCATCCGAGCTGCCGGCGATAAATTCTACGGCTGCTACTTGATCATTGATAGTATCTACCGCATAATCGCTAACGGCAACAGGGTCGCCATTTTCGTCCAATTGGAATTCTTGAACGCTATAGATTAAGGCTTCGCCATTTAAATCGTATTTAGGCAAATTGGTAAAGCTATCATTTGATTCGCCGGTAGCAAAATCTACACCGATAAAGTCGATATATTTGCCGTCTACAGGGGCGGCTGCTTCGCCTGCAACATTGCTATATAATTGAATACGGATATCTTCATGGGTGCCATCTTCGCTATAGCTTAACCAGGTTTTAGTTACCGGGATATCAATAGTTACTTGATCCAAATCATTGGTTAAGGAATGCAGGATATATTTGGCTGTGCTTTCGGTTGCATCTACAGTGCGAGTAGTATGATAAGTTACATCATAGCCTGCGCCTAAGCCATCTTCGATAATAATATAGTTTATCGGCTGGCCATCGGCATCATTCATATCTACTAAGCCAAAGCTGCCTACCCAACCAAGGGTGCTGCTTAAGGTAACAATATTGCCTACATGGCTGGCATTTTCTTTAACTGTGCGTACTTCGGGGCTAGTAATAATGCCGTTTTCGATTACTGCAGGGGTAATTTCAACATCATTGATATTGTATAACTTAACAGTAATGTCTAAGCTGGTGGGGATATTTTCGTCATCGGCCCAAAGCTTTTCTACTTTATGCTCGGTTTTGGTGATTTTGGGGCTGTTTTTAACGATATATTCGCCATCGGCAGTTTCTAACCAGCTATCACTGGCTACTTTAATTTCGCCCCAGGCAATTTCGAAATAGGCATAGCCTTCATTGGCTTTATAAGCAATAACATTGCCATCGATGGTAATGCTGGGAGCTTCTACTTCTTGCATGCGATAATGGCCTTTGGCTAAGTTGGGGATACTTACTTTACCGCCATCTTGGGATACCCAAGCGCCGGCAGCGCCAACTTGTAGCCAGTTAGCAGCTTCGCTATCTTCGGCAGGGTTGCCCGTGCCTACATAGCGCCATAAGCTAAACTTAGCACCATTTAATTTTGTGCTGCCATCGGCATCGGTTTTGTCAAAGTTTAAGGTATTAACCAAAGCTTTAACGGTAGGTACATTAAAATCTTGGGTATAGGCCATAAAGGTGGCATCTTCTGCTACGCCGGCAGCCGGTTCAAATTCGCCATCTACAATTTGGCCATTAGCGCCGGTAATTGTGGTGGTAGAATCATTGCCTGTATTTTTGGTTTCGCTATTTACATAGTATAAAGTGGTTTGTTCATTGGTGGGATAGAATTTGCCATTAATTAAAGAGCTTACTTTACCATCGGCAACTGCTTCGGTTGCTTTATAATGAGCATCTAAAGTTGCAGTATACTTTAAGGTATAGGTATGAGTACCGGCATCGGCATCATGAACATAAAATTCTTCTTTGGCATCATCATTTAAGCTGGTGATGGCGGCTACTACTTTGGCTAAATCCCAAGTAAGTTTATCATTAGCATTGATATAGGCTATTTCGGTAGTATTATTGTCATCATCCGATGTGCTTGCGCCAAATAAGGTGGCATAAACGCCCTCGGGGGCAATAAAATCAACAAAATCGATATAATCGGCCATCGGGTCTTCTACAGTCCAAGGAGTTCCGCCGCTGGTAAGATTACTTAAGATTGCGGCAAATACCGAAGCTAAAGAACCGGCAATATCCGAATCGGCTGCATGGAAGCCGCGAGTTTGTACTTTGTCGAGCCAGTTATTTTGTGTAGAAGAGTCATAGGTTTCGTATAAAATGGTGGTTATGTCGATACCATTATCTTTGGTAATAACATTGGTAATAGGCTGAATATTTGCTAAACCTGCTCCATTATTATTTTCGGAGTTAATACCCAAACCCTTTAAAGATCCTGCAGCAGTATAATCGAAAGCATTAAGCTTAACTTCATTGGTGTAATCACCGGTGGTAGTTTTATTGGCATTACCATCGGCAAAATAAATAATGTTTTTATCTTCGATTGTATTAAAGGTATTATACTCATCGCCTAAAGATTTGCTAGCATATTTATATAAGCTATTAGCTACAATAAAACCGCCTTGGCTAAAGGTAGTAGCGGAAGTATGGGTATTATTTATATCATTATAGCTATTATGATAAACAGTACCGGGTTGAGCAATTAATGCTTTAAACTCGTCTTGGCTAACAGCTTCTAATTTGCCATCAAAAGCATCAACTTCGCCTAAGAAATAAGCCAAAGTTTGTGGTGTTGCAGTAGCATCATCAGTAGGATTAAAAGTATATTCGCTATTATTTACATAATATACTTTAGCAATTTGATCTTGTTCATTATAAGTTACTAAATATCTACGCTCCGGGGCAGAAGATTTGTCTTCTGCAGAGCGAGTATCTTTATTTGTGCCGCCATCGGCCAAATCGCTACCATAGTATTTAAGCTCTTGGATTTGATTGATAGCTGCATAAGCATTATTTCTATCGGTTTCATCACTTAAATTATACCAAACTTGATTGGTGCCGATATTATAATCTTGGGTATTGCCATTTGTTACAGCATAATCGGCATGGGTAATCGGATAAGCAAAGCCATTATAACCTACAAAAGATACATAACGGTCTACATCGCCGGCATGGAACTCGGTTACAAATTCTCTAAGAGCTGCTCTTAAATTATCAACCTGGCTTTTGCTGGCATCATAGTCGGTATTACTTAAATAAACTTCTTTATTATTTGAGCTAGTAGCAAATAATTCATTTTCATTCTGCATCGAGCCGGATAAGTCTACGGTTAATACCACGCTGGCCGGTTGCGGCTCGGTTAAGCTTTCTACTTCTTGATTGGTGGTTACTTGTAAGGTGATATCGAATTGGTTTTCGATATAAGCACCATCAGCATCCTCGGCTTGATCGGCAAACTTTTGTACCGATACTTGGAAATCATCGTCTGCGCCGGCTTCCGTACCATCAGCGCCATAGCGCATAGAAGTGGTAGGAATAAGCTCATCAGCCGTATTGGCAGAGCCATCGGCGGCAATAAAGGTGCTTGCAGCAGACCAAGGGGTAAGCGGATTTACATAATAATGTTTATTACCGGTATCCACTGTTTGGTCGATGCCATCGCTATCTGCCCAAACCGTAATCATCGGTAAAGCAAAGATTGCGGCTAGGATAAAGATTGCACCCAGCACCATAAAGAAGCTTTCGCCAAAGCCTTTTTGTTTTTTAATGTTCTTTTTAGCCATTTGTTTTCCTCCTGCATTATAATTTACAAACTATTACATTATACAGCATTACTTGTTACCTAGTTACTAAAAAAATTTTAACTTTTTAACTTGTGACCGCAACTTTCAAAAATTTAAAAACTATTCTTAAAACACTTTTTAGCAGGCCTCCTTTAAATTTAACTTCGATTTATTAATCTATTGGCCTAAAATTAATGGCCTAAAATTAAGATTACAATAGTAATTATAACATATTTTGGTTACATATTGGTTACATTTTAATAATTTCTTACTATAATTTCTCTATTAGATAACCAAATCCTTTATTTTTTTACAAATTTTGCAAAAAAAATTTAGGCCTATGAATGTAAAGCTATTATATCATAAGCCTAAATATTTGTATATAGTTTTTTAAAACATTTCTAAAATTTAATACTTTATTAATCAGTATAGACGATAGCTTCGGTTTCGAAGATATTATTGTAAATATCGGTTAATACAAAGTAAACCAAGGCATCCATATCGCCTACATAATCATAGCTAACTTCGATATCCGTTCCTTGATGGACAAAGGTGTCACCAAATAAATAAAAATCTTCGTATTCTCCTTCATAGGTGTAGTAATCAATAATCCAATCTAAAGTGTCACCTTCTTTTAGGGGGAATAGGCCTTTGCCTGTTGGCTCGCCGGTCTCGGTATAAATACGATAACCTGCCACATAGCCTGTTGGCTGCTCGCTATCCCAGTTAACTATAACCTCTACATATTGATCATCATTTAAATAAGCAGGAACATAACCGTAAGTATACCAACTATCATCATCATTATAAATCATTTCCTCGGCATAAAAGGGCACTGTATGGCCATCTAGGGTTACCCAGGTATAGTCAAATTCAATCAGCAAATCGCCATCTTCATTAAAAGTAGGCACATTATCGCTGCCTAAATCGATATAACCTTCGCCATCATCCAGCAATACCTGCAACTCGATATTTACTATTTCTTCCCATTGCTCATCGCTTAGGCTTAACACAAAATCATCGCCCTTTTCCTCAATTATCAAGCTATCTTCGATTATATTTTGATAATTATCCTGATAATATTGGGCCGTATCGCTATCATACCAATCATATTCCGAATAATCGGCAGCAGGCGCTAAACTTGCGCCGCCTTCTAGGCTGCGGCTCATCTGGCCACCGCTCATGGCACTGATAAAAGTGCTGAAAAAGGTTTGATAATCATCCGGCAGGCCAACTGTATCCAAAAGACTCTGCATTTGGCTATAACTTTGTGGGTACTGATAGGGGAAATAAATAGCCAAACCACTGCTATTTTCCATATCTCTACTATTATAATAGTATTTTACCGCACTATTTACGGCCGCTATTGCCGCATGGCCGCCATCTACATTGGCTCGCTCGATATAATCGATCAAATCGATTTGCTCAAAATCGCCGCCACCAAAATCCTTAGCATTACCGCGCGCCAAAGATAAACGCCGATATTGATTACCTTGAATTTCTAAGGTGGCATTAGCAAAATAATCATCCAAAATCTCGTATAAATAAGCCATTTGGCGCAGCTCTACTATCGATAAAGTAGCCTCGGGATAATTATAGGCATCCTCGCAAGCCATTACATAATCATCGATAATATTTACGCCCCAATCCACCGTAGACATCGACGGATTTTGGCTTAAGGCCTCGAGCCAATCGGTATAATACCAGCCCAAGCCCGGTTCCAGCTCTTGCGAGGCTACCAGATAATCGCCATAAGGCTCTAGCGCAAAGGCGGTTTCGGCTGTGGCCATTAGGCAAGCATCAAAGCCGATAATATCAAATTTAACCGTCATTTGGCTAAAAGCATCGGCCAAAGTAGCTAAAGTAAAGCCGGAATCGGGGAAATGTTCGTCATAACCAAAGCCCGCCATCGTGCCACCGCCATGATTCCATAAAATTATACTATAGCGGTCGGCCGGATAATCGGCAGCCATTGTATTGGCAAAATTGGTTAAAGTGCTCGGCTCGCACATATTAAGCAGGCCTTGATCAGCAAGTTCGATTAAATCGCCGTTTTTGATTTGCCAATACTGGGTGGTATCGCCATCAATTTGCGGATGCTCCCAGCTATAAGAGCCGCCGGTTATCATTACCAAATTAATATTTTCGCCAAAATCGGCCTCTAGCATTTCATAGATATCGGTAGTGGCATAGCCGCCATTACTTTCCAAATCCGAGCCTAACATATAAATCATGATGGTATGGGTATCGCTGCCATCGCCTTTGGGGCTGGTAAAAAAGCTGCGCAGGCCACTAAGTTGCAAATCCTGGCCATAGGTGCCCAGGCCGTCTCCACTAATATTGCCCTGCACAAACCCTTGATTACTACCATTATTAACATTATTTTGATTATTGTTTTGATTATTATTTTGACTATTGTTTTGATTATTAGGGGTGGTGATAGGATTAGCATTATTTTCGACAACATCTTCATCCGGCCATAAGAATATTGCAGCAATGATGCTAACAACGGTTAGGCCTATCACAGCAAGGGCAGCAATTAGGCAACCTTTAAAGAGGCTGGTTTTGCCTCCTTTGGGCTGCGGCGCTTTAGAACCGGGCTGCTGAGGCGGCTGGCCGGGCATCGAGCCATGATTATAGGCTTGATTATAGCCCGAGGCATTGGGAGGCTGCGGCGGCTGAGGATAAGCTGTTGCAGTTGGGGGCTGCTGCGGTTGGGTATAGCCTGCTGCGGCCGGGGGCTGCTGCGGTTGGGTATAGCCTGCTGCGGCCGGGGGCTGCTGCGGTTGGGTATAGCCTGCTGCGAACGGGGGCTGCTGCGGTTGGGTATAGCCTGCTGCGGCCGGGGGCTGCTGCGGCTGGGTATAGCCTGCTGCGG
>CAYJBP010000099.1:0-9485 GCA_964368605.1 uncultured Peptococcaceae bacterium
ATTTTGCGCTATAGCTACGTGCATAGCTGCGGCTTTGCGAAGCAAAGGCCAGCTAATGCTTGCGCTAAGGCCGCATAACTCGTCGCTTGCCACTAGGGATGCGAATTCATACGTTTTTAAGATAATGCCGGCAGCGAATATTGAAAATATAATTAATCTTTTTTGCTAATTTTTGCTAATAAGAATATTTTTGCGCATTATCTTAAAAATGCGCAGCAGTTTTGAGCTAAATACAGTGGATAGATAGTGGAGCAGATGCCGCTTTTCATAGCAGCGCTATGGGAAGTGGTAGCTGTACTGCTAGCTGCCGCTGTATTTAGCGCAAAACCGTGTGAAGCTCGTATCCCTGGTGGCTATTAGCTCCTCAAACATTGCGGCCTTTATTTTCTGTTTCCAGACGGGGCAAAAACCGCCCCACCTGAAAACATAAAATACCGCTCCAACTACTTTTTGCTAGTTTAATAAATTATCCTATTCGCTAGTTGCTTTTGATATATTGACTTATCTTCGCTTGTTAGTCCTTTAGGGGCATTTAGCCTAATCTTCGCTTGTTATTCTTTTAGGGCATTCAACCCCAGCTTATGCGCTCCATTTTGTAGGGGAGGGCTTCCATGCCCTCCCGCTTCGCTAACTAGCCCTTTAGGGTACTCAACCCCAGCTCACGCACCCCATTTCGTAGGGGCGACCTGCGCGCCCACTTATGCCCAATTTACCCCGAATTGCTCCCCCTAATTACAGGGGCTACACCTGCCTCAATTCCCTACTTACACCTTGCCAAAACCATCAATCATGGCTATTAGCTCGTCTATATGCTCATTGGCGGCTTGCTCGCCTAAATCCATGGCCTCGCTTATTTTGTCGGCTTTTAACATCTCCATAAAATAAGGAATCGGCCTTAAAATTAAATCGGCCTCGATTTGCTCATTCGCTGCCGTTGCTATCTCCAGCGAACGTGTTATTATCTCGATCATGTTCTTTGGCTCGCGATAATCCGGGCTTGATAAATCAATTGCCAATACTATGTCCGCTCCCATCGACCGCACTATGTCGCTTGGGCAATTATTCAGTAAAAAACCGTCCACCAATAACATGTCTTTATATCTAACCGGCGTAAAAACCCCCGGTATCGCCGAGGATGCCTGTACCGCTATCGCCGTATCGCCTTGATCAAAAACTACTTTTTTCCAGCTTATTAAATCTACCGCCACAATTTTAAGCGGTATATCCATTTGCTCGATTTTTTTACCCTTGGTGCAGGTATGAATAAGCTCGGCATAAGCATTGCCGGATATTAAACCTTTCCTGCCGGGACGTAATCTTACCAGGCTTTCTAAATCCATTTTTTTGAAGATTAGCTCTATCATATCCCAACTGTAACCCGAGGCATAAAGCGCCGCTACCGCCGAACCCACCGACGTGCCGGCCACCATATCGGCCTTGATATTATGCTTGGCCAAAACCTTTAATACCCCAATATGGGCAGCACCTTTAAAGCCGCCGCCGCCAAAAGCAATACCAATTTTTGGCGGCGACGGCATAATTTGAGGGCTTGCTTTGGGAATAATAGCTTCCGGTTTAGTAAATAAATTTTTCCAAAAAGCCATAATACTCCTATTTAAAAATTAAAACTCAACCTTGCCCAAAGCCTTCTTAAGACGGGCAATGGCCTCTTTCATCAAATGCTCTTCTACCGTTAATGTTGCTCTAAAATAACCCTCGCCGGCCTCGCCATAACCATTGCCCGGGGTGATGATAATACCGGCCTCTTCCAATACCAGCTCGGCAAAAGATGCCGAAGTATGGCCTTTAGGTACCGGCGCCCAAACATAAAAGGTAGCTTTAGGATAACTTAAATTCCAGCCCATATCGTTTAAGCCGCCTACCAAAATATCACGGCGAGCACCATAAATGGCCTGCGAATCCTCCACTATGCGCTTATACTGCTTTAAACCCTCAATGCCGGCATACTGCACAGCCTGAAAAGCACCGCTATCTACATTAGATTTATACCTGGCCAGCATCTGTACAGCCTCGGGATTGCCCACGCAAAAGCCCACGCGCCAGCCGGTCATATTAAAGGGCTTAGAGCAAGAACCAAACTCAATAGCCACATCCTTAGCACCCGGTATTTGCAAAATGCTGGGCGCTACATAGCCATCATAAGTCATCTCGGAATAGGCATTATCATGGCAAAGCAATAAATTATGCTTGCGAGCAAAGGCTACTGCTTCCTCAAAAAAGGCTAAATCGCAGGTAGCACCGGTAGGATTATTAGGATAATTTAACCACAAAATTTTAGCCTTGGCCAAAACATCGGCCGGGATTTTGCTAAAATCGGGCAAAAAGCCATTGGCAGCCTCTAGCGGCATAAAATAATTTTCGCCGCCGGCTAACATGGTGGCAGTGGAATAAACCGGATAGGACGGATCGGGAACTAAATTGATATCGCCCGGGTTTACATAGCAATAATTGATATTGGCAATACCTTCTTTAGAGCCGATTAAAGAGGTTACTTCCTGCTTGGGGCAAATCTCTACCCCAAAGCGGTCTTGATAAAAATCGGCCACTGCTTGCCTAAAGCTAAGCATACCCTGCGAGGACGGATATTGATGATTGGCCTTATCCAAAGCGGTTTTGGCCAAAACTTCGATTAATTGAGGCGGTGTGGGCAAATCGGGATCGCCGATGCCTAAGCTGATAATATCAACACCGGCAGCCCTTTTTTCTTCAATTTTCTTTTCGATACGGGCAAAAAGATAAGGGGGGATTGTTTTCATGCGGTTTGCTTCTGTGATCATTTAAGTAATTACCTCCTGGAATAAAATATATCTTAATTTAAAAATAAGAGCTTTTTTAACCCAAATATTCGCCGGTGCTAATATAAGCGGCAGGGCCTGTCATATAAATATGCTGATTATCACGCCATTCAATCTCTAAAGAGCCATAGCGCAGTTTAACTTCTACTTTGTTTTTGGTATAGCCATTAACAATGGCGGCCACGGTGGCGGCACAAGCGCCAGAGCCGCAAGCTGCGGTTTCGCCACAGCTTCTTTCCCAAACACGCATGGCTATTTTGTCGTCGCTTAAAAGTTGAATAAATTCTACATTGGTTTTGGCCGGGAATAATTCATGGGTTTCGATTTGAGGTCCAATTTTTTCTACGGGGAAATTCTCCAAATCGTCGTCAACAAAAATCACGCAATGGGGATTACCCATCGAAACCAAGGTAACATAAAACATCCTGGCATAAACCAATAAAGGCGCACTAACCACCCTAGAGCCGGTAAAATTAGCCGGGATTTCGGAGGGATTAAGGCGGGGAATACCCATATCCACGCAAACAATTTGTTTTTCGCTATCGATAATATGGGGCGAAACGGGGCCGGCTAGGGTATCGAAAACGAATTGATCATCTTTAACAATGCCTTGGTCTTTAGCAAAAAGGGCAGCAGCCCGCAGGCCATTGCCGCACATTTCGGCCTGAGAGCCATCATAATTATAGATAACAAACTCGGCGGCAGCACCTGTGGTGCTGGGTTTAAGAATAATCAAACCATCGGCACCAACCCCTAAATGGCGATGGCATATTTTTTGGGAAAAGCTGTTTAAGTCTGCCGGCAAAGTTTCCTCAAAGGCATTAACCATCACAAAATCATTACCTAGGCCATGCATTTTTGCGTATTTCATGATATCACCTCGTATTTTTTTATATTTAGGGCAATTTGCACATAATAAGATAAAATCAGTTTACGCTAATCATACCATAAAACAGGCTATTAATACAAGGGGAAATTGGCAAAATTTTGGTTTAATTTTCAACTTTTGCAGGAAAAATGCCAGAAGAAAGGCAAGCTAATATTTAAAACCTAAAAATAAGCCAACTAAACTAAATAAAAAAAACAGGGGCTGCGACAGCCCCTGTTAAAAAACTATTTAACTTCATGTCCTAATGCAACACAAATATTTCGATTAGCCTGCTGATAATAACTTACAGCCAAATCAATATCATATAGGTTGCTTAATTCGGTTTCGGTCATAATATCTTGCGGTAGGCCTACCCTAAATTGGCCATCTTTATCCAGCAAGCCCACATAGCCATCAAGATAAAAAACATGGTCGGGGGTATGGGTGGTCATAATAACGGTATAGCCCATATCGGCTAGTTGCTTTACCAGCTCTATGGCCCTTAGCTGATTGCCAAAATCTAAATGGGCGGTTGGCTCATCCAGCAAAATTATTTGCGGATTTTGGGCTATTACCCTGGCTATAGTGGCTTGCTGACGCTCGCCGCCGCTAATTTGGGTATAGGGCTTATAGGCCAAATGGCCAATCTTCATATCTTCTAAAGCCTTTTCGGCCAGCTGATAATCGGCGGCAGAGGGATTGCTAAAAAAACCGATATACGGCGTGCGCCCCATTACCACAAAATCGATAACCTCGTAATCATAAGTTGGATTATGATTTTGAGGCACATAGCCGATAAACTTAGCCAATTCCGGCAAACTTAATTGGTGTATATCCTGCTCGTCTACTAAAATTTGGCCGTTTTGAGGGGCAAATAAATTGGCCAGGCAGTTTAGCAAGGTGCTTTTACCTGCCCCGTTTTTACCCAAAATGGATAGCACATCGCCTTTTTTAAGGCTAAAATTAACATTGCTAAAAATATTTTCTCCATCCTGATAATGATAACTTAAATTTTTTACTTCAAGCATAGTAAATCCTTATTTTATGACCTATTTATTTGGGGGAGAGCGGAGCGGCTTAAAGCCTTAGTAACTTGTTAATCAGACAATAACTTAAGCCAGCCGCCCCAAACTTAATAACTAAATAAATTTAACGTATAGCCGTGCGTCCTTTGGCTAATAAATAAAAGTAAAAGGGGGCGCCGATTATGCCGGTAATAATGCTAATTGGCAGCTCGGCGGTGGTTAAAGCACGGGCAATGGTATCGATGGCTATCATAAAGCAAGATCCCATCAGCATGGCAATAGGTAACATTTTGCGATTATCCGATCCGGCCAGCATTCTGCCCAAATGGGGGATAACTAAGCCAACCCAACCTACCGTGCCGGCCATACATACGGCGCTGGCCGTTAAAAAGGTAGAAAGGATAATGATAATGCGCCTGGTAGCCTTTACATTAATGCCTAAACTTTTGGCCTCGGCCTCGCCCAAAGAAAGCACATTTAGGCGAAAACGAATAATTATCATTAAGGCTAAGGCGATGGCAATGCCCGGCCCCAGCAAAAGAATATCTTCCCAGGTGGTAGATGCTACCGAACCCATTGTCCAGTAAACAATCTCGGCTAAGGCGGTATCGGGATCGGCAAAATAACGGATAATGCCCATAATCGAGGACATTAAACCCTCCACGATTACCCCGGCCAAAACCAGCACCATTACCGAATCATTTTTGACAAAACGGGGAATGGTGGCCGTAATACTAACCGCAATAATGCCACCGATAAAGGCCCAGCCCTGAATTAAAGTGGCCGATAAGCCCAGGATTATACCTAAGGATGCACCAATTGCAGCACCCGAGGCCACACCCAATAAATCGGGCGAAACCATCGGATTTTTAAACATACCCTGATAAGCTGCCCCGGATACGGCCAAGGCCGCACCGATTAGCATGGCAGCAATGGTACGGGGCAAGCGCAAATTAAATACCACCGATTCCATGGTTGTATCCCAGGTTGGCTCTATACCAAAAGGCTTGGCTAATAAAATAGATAAAACCTGGCCAAAGCTAATATCATAACGGCCAATTGTAATTGCCGCCACCAAAAATACCAGCAATAGGCCAACAAAAGCAAAGAGCATTAGCCGATAAAGCCATACTTTGCGCTTTTTGTAATCCTGATTAATCATTATTCCGGAAGAATTAAGGCTTCGCCATTAGGGCCATAACCATCAAGCATATATTGGGCATGCTGGTCGGTAAATTCTACACCGGCAAAGTTTAGGTAAAAGTTTTTGATTTCTTCAATCATATCTACTTCGAATAAATCGGGGTTGATTACCGAAGCGGCAAATTTAATTTGCATAGCACTTTCGGCGCCAAAGCGATCCCAGCCAAAGGTGCCGCAAGGATTTTTGTAAACGCGATCATTTACCAAGGCATTGATATTTTGCCAAGCCGGATCGGCCATTAATTCATCATATAATTCATGCTGGGCTTGGCCGCCGATAATAATAACATCGGGGTTTAAAGCCAAAATGGCCTCGGCCGAAACTTCGCCGCTATCTAAGGCCAAAACTTCGGAGGCATAAATGCCGCCGGCTAAGTCTACCCAGTGGTTTTGAATTTCGCCGGCATTCATGGTCGAATAAAGACCATTATTAGAATTGCCGGAAATATAATAAACAACAGGCTTGTCCTCTTCGGCTAAGCCGCTCATAGCAGCGCTAACCTCGGCAATGCTATCATCAACATATTTGCTCCAAGCAGCGGCTTTATCTACAAATTCGCCGCCAAAGATATCGCCCATAATGGTAATGGCTTGCTTCATGGTTTCATAGCCATCAAAGCCTAAATCTACAGCCGGTAAATTGGCATTAAGCAAAGTGGTTACGGTATCATTGCTGGAAGATATAATTAAATCGGGATCTAAGGCCAATAATTCCTCGGCATTATCGGTAGAGGTAGGCACATCGGCAATCGGCGGATAGATAAAATGCGCCCAGGTTAAGGTACGCGAATAATCGATAATGCCAACCAATTTATCGCCTGCGCCCAAACACATCATTGTGGATGTGGAGGAAGGCCATAAATTCATAACCGTATTAATTTCGGTGCTAATTTCTACTTCATTGCCTTCCATATCGGTGATGATACGGGTTGCGGCTTCTTCGGCGGCTTCATCTTCGGCAGGGGCTTCGGTTTCTGCTGCCTCTTCGGCTACCGGCTCTTCGGCAGGGGTTTCGGGCGCTTCTTCGCTACCGCAGGCGGCAACTAAACTTAAACTTAGGGCTAAACTTAAAAGCAATAATAACTTCTTCATTTTTTTCTCCTTTAGTGTAAAAGGACTTGAACCAATACGCCCTTATTTAGGCAAAACCGTTTTGGTTCGAGTTCTTTTTACGATATTATATAAAATTTAATATTGGGCTTTATTTACATCCCACCATAAAACGGCGGAACGGGTTTTTTGTAAATAGGTAAAAGTGCCATCGGCATTAGCGGTGAGCACTTTATCGACATTGCTCTTAAAAATATCCATTTTAGAGGTATCCATTTTGCGCAATTTGCTCAATTCGGCATAGGCTTGCTCTTTATCGGCAAAAATTTTGCTAAAGCCATCCTCTACCACGCTAATATTAGGCTCATAGCCCAAATCATAGGCTTGATTATACATAATATTATAGCTAATTCGACGATCTTGAGCAGGCATGGGCCTTTTTTTCTCTTCTAATAAGCAGCCTTCAAAAAGGCGATCGAGCAGGCAGGGAATACTGGGAGCATTAGCCCAAATTACAACCGCAACCCGTCCTTTAGACATAGCCGATAATTTAGCTAAATCCTGCAAGCCGGCCGAGCGCGAGCAAATTACCAAATCGAATTTAGGCATTTTGGCCACAATATCGGGATCATTAAAATCTTGCACCACAAAATCTACATTGTTAAGGCCGGCGGATTCTACATTTTGCTGGCAGGTGGCCAACATTTTACCGGCTACATCCATGGCGGTTACTTTGCCGGCACGCTGCGCCAAAGGTACGGTAATACGGCCCGGGCCGCAGCCGCAATCTAGGGCATGGTCGGTATCTTTAATCGGCATGGCATTGATTTGATTAAGGGTAAATTCTTTTTCCATTTGCGCCATTTGATTATACATAATGGCATTGTCGTCCCACATTTCGGCCGGTGATACATTTGGCTTGGGCATGGGCGGACGGTTTAGGCTAGCCAAGGCTTGCCAATTGATTAAGGGCATGGGTTCTTTATTCATTTTCTTATTTTCCTTTCTATATTTGCATAAAAAAAAGTTGTGCCGTAGCACAACAAAAATATTTAAGCAAAAGCCTAAATTTTTCGATACTACTTTTTTTCAAAAGGAAGGCTAAAACTTTTCAATTTTAACCCCGGCCAAAAAAGCATATCCGCAAAGACTTAGCTTTAAGGGCTCAAAGAATATCTGCATATATAATTAACATGAGTTTACCATATATAACTTGCTAATGTCAAGAAAAATAATTTTTGGAGGGCTAGGTGCTTGACAGTTGGCTAATAAGCAGGTATTATATAATAATCTGCTTATTAAACATTTTTTGAGGATAAAGGATTAAACAAAAATGAAACTTAAAGCCTTTAAGGCGGCATTGCCCCATACCATACCGATTTGTATTGGTTTTTTATTTGTAGGGACATCTTATGGATTATTGATGAATAGCATGGGTTTTGGCTTTATTTTGCCGGTTTTGATGAGCCTATTTATTTTTGCCGGCTCAATGCAATTTGTGGCGGTAAATTTGCTGCTTAGCGCCTTCGACCCTTTGCAGACCTTTTTGCTTACTTTATTGGTAAATGCCCGCCATCTGTTTTATGGGCTATCATTATTAGATAAGTACAAAAACACGGGCTTTAAAAAAATATATCTTATTTTTGGTTTATGTGATGAAACCTTCTCGGTTACTTGCTCGGCAACGGCAGCGGATGGCATTGATAAGGGTTGGTTTATGTTTTTTGTTACCCTATTAAATCATAGTTATTGGATTATTGGCACGGCTATTGGGGCATTAATCGGTTATTTAATCAGTTTTGATTTACAAGGCATCGAATTTGTGATGACAGCCCTATTTGCGGTAATCTTTATCAATCAATGGCATGAGGTTAAGCGCCACTTCCCGGCTTTATGCGGCCTAACTTGTTCTTTATTTTGTCTATTAGTTTTTGGGCCGGAGCAATTTATGATACCGGCGATGATTGCCATAATTATCAGTTTAAGTTTACCTAAAGCTAAATCTGTTAAAGGAGCAGCTAAATGATGACATTATCTCAAAGTATTATTACTATAGCCTTAATTAGCTTGGCTACTATTATAACTCGTTTTTTGCCCTTTGTTATTTTTCCGGCGCATCGCAAGCCGCCTAAATATATTGAGTATTTAGGCACGGTTTTACCCTATGCGGTAATGGGTTTGCTTTTGATTTATTGCCTAAAAGATGCACTTTTAGGTACATATTTTGCTTTGCCGGAAATTTTAGCGATAATCTTAATTATAATTTTGCATAATTGGCGTAAAAACACTTTTTTAAGTATTGGCGCCGGCACAATATTTTATATGATTTTGGTGCAGAATTTTTTTGGTTAGCGTAAGCAAGCGCCCATAATCCGAACCCAGCCCAGCTTTGGCAATTTTTGATTTGTTTGCATTTTGTAGGGAATGGTCTTGACCATTCCGATGTTTGGGTTATTGAAACCTATTGCTAGCTGGATTGTTTTAGTTTTTTGTTGCTGGTTGTTAGTTGGGTTGTGGGCTATT
>CAYJBP010000100.1:0-9447 GCA_964368605.1 uncultured Peptococcaceae bacterium
TGGCGGAGAGCAAGGGATTCGAACCCTCGATACAGGTTTTTGCCCGTATACTCGCTTAGCAGGCGAGCGCCTTCGACCGACTCGGCCAACTCTCCACAAAAAACTTATATTAATCTTACTTGTTAAAAAACAAGCAATATTAAGTGCAACACTAGATATTATATAACAAAATTCACCCTAAGTCAATAACTTTTTGCAAAGTTATTGACTTTTTTTTTCAACAGCAAATTTCCATAACAAAATCCATAGTAGACAAGGATGTAAGTTTTACTTTGGCAAGAAAAAATACTACAATTTAGTATGGCAAAAATATAGCAAAGATACTACCCAAAAGCCTAAGCAAAAACTTTGAATTTTGATAGCCCCACCTTTTGCTAATCAGCCAGTACAATAGCCTTAATCTCTGCCGGCACAAATGCAGCTAAATCTGCAAATAAATATATATTATGAATATAGTTTTTCATGCCCTTATATGTTGATTTAAATGTAACAACCTTTTCATCCATAGAGCGCAAAGATATAATTTCTGTGCCGGTACGGGTCTCAACGTGAATACTAAGATCAAAAAAAACATTGCCGGTAGTAGCCCCCGGCCACCAAAAATTACGTATTTTAGTTGCAGCCAGCTGTTGATAAAACTGCTCGCCGGATAAGCCATTTAAATCCAGCCGATGGCCATTTTGATCAGCCTCGATGGTTAATGGTGCATCACCCGGAGTCCAGGTATACCAAACATCATCATTCTTGATGGCATTTATCAGCACATAATAGCTATCATATTCGCTAGGCATATATTCGCCCAAGGTGTCGGTATTAAAAAGCCAAAACGAATTTAATATATAGCAAGCAAATACTATTAAGGGAAAGGCTAGATCAGGCTTTTTTTGCTCTTTCCTTTTTATAGCAATAATCGTAAAAACAGTGCTGATAATTATAGCCACAAATCCCAAACCATAATTAATAACTTGTGATAATCCTAATAAAGGCTGGGAAATCAAGGATGCTATTAACATTATTAAAGAGCCAATAGCAATTCTTTTTGGCCATTTTTGCAGATTAATAGTCATACGCTTTTCCCTCCCTTAGCCAATCCCAACAACCTCAAAATCCTCGTCCTCGATGGCCTTAACTAATATTGCTTGGTCGATATCATGGCTTAATTTAACAATAGCTTGCTTTTCTTCTAAGCTTACCGCTACATCAACAACACCTTCGATAGCAGTTAAAGCCTTGGTTACGGCCTTAACACAATGATTGCAACTCATACCTTCGATTTTAATAGTCTTTTGCATGGTTAATTCCTCCTGATTATCAATTATATTTATAGTTGAAGCCGGGGTCGAATTTAATACAGCTGCCTGGTTTAGCCGAATGGCTTGCGGCTTAAAAAAGCGCAAACGCAAGGCATTGCTTACCACACAAACCGAACTTAAACTCATGGCCGCCGCTGCAAACATCGGGTTAAGCAACCAGTCAAAACTTAAATAATAAAGGCCGGCGGCTAGGGGTATGCCCATAATATTATAGAAAAAAGCCCAAAATAGATTCTGCTTAATATTGCGCATTACCGCCTTACTTAACTGAATAGCTTGCGGTACGGCCAACAAATCGCTTTTGATTAGTACAATATCGGCCGCCTCGATAGCAATATCAGTGCCGGCACCAATTGCCAGACCAATATCTGCCGATACCAGCGCCGGCGCATCATTAATTCCATCGCCTACCATCGCTACCCGATGGCCTGCCTCTTGTAAGCGGCGAATTTCGCGCTCTTTATCGGCCGGCAAAACCTCGGCAATTACCTCGTCTAAGGATAATTGGCTGCGAATAGCCTCGGCAGTACGGCGATTATCGCCGGTTAGCATAATCGTAGTTAGCCCCAAAGCCTTTAGCTGCTCAATAGCCAAGGCGCTGTTGGGCTTAATCCGATCACTAACCGCAATCAATCCTAAAAATTGCTGCCCTTGAGCAAAATAGAGTGCGGTTTTGCCTTCAGTTGCCAAATCTTCGGCCAGCTTAGTATAGGCGCTGATATCAATAGCAGCCGCCGCCATCAGCTTGGCATTGCCGCCATAAATTTTTTGGCTATCATAATCGGCTACTATGCCTTGCCCCGGTATTAGCTGATAATTATCCATTTCCAGCAATGCTATTTGCTGATTAAGAGCAGCCGCCACAATCGGCTCGGCCAAGGGATGGCCGGAATTATTCTCTAAAGAAGCCGCCAATTGCAATAATGATTGCTGATTAAGATTAGGATTATGGCGATTAACCACAATATCGCTGATTATAGGTCGCCCTTCGGTAATCGTGCCGGTTTTGTCGATAACCACGGTATCGATGCTGTGGGCGGTTTCTAATGCTTCGGCCGATTTGATTAAAATGCCCTGGCCGGCGCCACGCCCGGTACCGACCATAATTGCCGTGGGTGTAGCCAAACCTAAGGCACAAGGGCAGGAAATGACCAGCACCGCTATGCCAATGCTTAAGGCAAACTCCGGATCATAGCCCAATACTAACCAGATAATGGCAGCTAAAGCAGCAATGGTCATCACAATAGGCACAAAATAAGAGCTGATTTTATCGGCAAGCTTGGCAATAGGCGCTTTTGAAGAAGTTGCCTGATCGATTAAATCGATAATTTGTGCTAAAGCGGTATCCTTACCTACAGCCGTTACCCTTACCTGCAAATAACCATTTTTATTGATAGTTCCGCCGATGACTTTATCATCAATATTTTTTTCCACCGGCAGGCTTTCGCCGCTAATGGCCGATTCATCAATAGCCGCATGCCCCTTAATCACCTGGCCATCGGTGGGTATGGCAAAGCCTTCTTTAATAATAATTATATCATCTAAAACCAATTGGCTACTATCGATTTCCAGCTCTTGACCATCCCTAATTACCAGGGCTTTAGCCGGCACTAAGGCCAAAAGCTTATTAATGGCCTCGGTGGTTTTGCCTTTAGCGCCGGCCTCTAAAAACTTGCCTAAAGTAATTAGGCTTAATATCATAGCTGCCGATTCATAATAAAGACTATCTGTAAATTGGCTAATCAGCTCCAAATCATTATGGCCGCTGCCCCAGGCAATTTTATAGGTAGCATAAATGCTGTATACCAAAGCCGCCCCGGCACCAACGGCAATTAAACTGTCCATATTAGGGGCTCTTTTAAATAGATTACTAAAGCCGATTTTAAAATAGTTTTGATTAATAATTACTACCGCAAAAGTAAGCAAAAGCTGGCTTAAGGCAAAAACCATAGCCGTGCCCGATGCTGTTAAAAAACCTGGCAAAGGCCAATTCATCATCTCGCCCATCGAAATATAAAAAAGGGGAATCGTAAAGATAAGCGAAAAAACCAGCTTAATTTGCATAGCTTTTTTATGAGCAAAAGGATCATTAGCTGCGATACTGGGGGCAATATTTTTGGCATCCGATTGATTTAGGCTAATCCCATAGCCTAAGTCGATAACAGTAGCCATAATTGTAGCTTGGCTAATCAGCTCGGGCTGATATTTAATCTGCATCGTATTCTTTAGCAGATTAACAGTTATATCCTCTACCCCGGCCATGGGCTTTAAGTTTTTTTCTATCCGCGCCGAGCAGGCCGAACAGGTCATGCCCGTGATATTATAAGTTTCTTGCATTGCGTTTACTCCTTTTATCAGATTATAACTAAGCAATATGGTTTGCTACGGCTAACTTTTAGCATAGTCCTAATACTAAAATATACATATTGTTACATATTGTATTAGTTAAATATTTAAAGTTAAAAATCCTTTGTTTTTACTAATTAAATGAAAATCATTTAGCTTTAAACTATCAAAAGCCAATGTTTACAGGCAGGATTTAGCCCAGCAGAACCGAATTTCTACTATAATAAATGTTTAAGGGGGATTATTATGAAAGTAATTAAAAAATTGGCTTTTTTATTGGTACTAACCCTAGTTTTAATCATAACCCAGCCGGCGATGGCGCAGGCCGACGTATTATTTAGCAATATCCCGGGCGAGGCAACGGTAACGGCAGAACCCAGCCCTCAAATGATGGAAATAAGCGGCAATGCTTCCTACGATGAAAGCACCTATTCTTATGGTGTACCGATATACCTGGATCAGCCAACCACTATTGATAGCATCCAAATTGCTATTGACAATGCCGAATCAAATTATCGTACTTTTGAAGCCCCCAATAATCTGCAAATCCAAAAATATGATGCCGATGCACTGTATCCTTTTGATGGCGCTACTAATCTTGCAGGCATTTTAGCAGCGCCGATAGTAAATTATTTTGATCAATGGCAAATATACAGCTTTGATGTTCAAAAGCAATTAGAGCCTGGTTATTATTTATTTTCTTTTGATGGCTTGCTATTTCTTTTAGAAAATGCTTATTTTGTGATTAATGGCACATCGGCAGGCATATTGCAGCATGTAAAAACTGCCGATTACGAGGCTTTTGCCCAAACAATTGCCGAGCCTGTTGCGCCTGAAAACATAATCACATACAGTTCCAGCAGCGTATTATATGATAGTAGTAATGATGCCAATTGGCAGCGCCAGGTGCGCGAGGCCGACTATGCCTTATTCGACAGCTCCTATATGGATACCAGCTATAGCAATATTATCCTGGTGGATGGCACTGTAACTTTGCAGGATATCGTCTTTACTACTAATTTTACCGGCCAAGATTTAACTGATTATCAATTTGTGCTAGATAATTCCATTGCAATGCCGGATGAGATTTATATCGAAGTTAGCAGGCATCTTAGCTATGATGAGCTGGAGAGTGTGGCGATTTTCCCGGCTGCGGTATATGATTCGCCGGCGGAAGATCCCTTTTTATACTCTAAGTTTGGCCAGGTAACAGGGGTTACCGGCATCAACCTCGAATTATCACGCGGTGTTTATTCGATGCGTATTATCCCCCAGGATGCAATTATCCCCTTAACCAGCGGTTATGATATGCGTGAATTTAATTGCGGCCTTACAGGAACTTATAATGGTATATTTTTACCGATTGGTTCAACCACGGCTTATGAGCGAACAATTATGATCGCAGGCATTAATGGCGGCTCGACCATGGCCGAGATTGAGTCTAGCATTGAGCTATTTAATAGCGAATATTATTTGGCGCAATTAAGGGCAGAGCAGGCCTTAGAAAATTATAATCCTGATGGGGCTGCCGATTCTACGGCGATTACTTTAAAGGTAGAGGGGCAAGTTATCCCTACCGATTCGCCGCCTGTAATTCAAGATGGCAATACCTTAGCACCAGTAAGAGCATTATTAGAAACAATGGGCTTTGAGCTAATCTGGTTTGAGAATGAGCGGCGGGTGGATGTTATCGATCCCAATTATTATCCGGATGGTTCTAGTGAAATTGTGATGCAATTTTATATAGGCAAGGCCACAGCCGCCGTTTATGATAGAGCATTAGCAGGCGCTTTAGTAGACATGGAATTGCCTGTACCTGCCCAAATCATCAATGGCAGAACCATGATACCGGTACGCTTTTTAGCCGAACAATTGGGCTTTAAGGTAGACTGGGATGCGGCCACAAGAACGGTACTAATTACCGGCGGCCCGCAAGGTTAGCGATTTAGATTAAGATATTAAAGCCGTGACGAAGCCGTTTTCGTCACGGCTTTTTTGGTGATTATTAATGAATAAGCCAAATTATCAAAAAGAATTCAAATGCTGTTGACCCTAGGATGACTAATATAATCCGAAGCAAGCCTAGCTTTGGCCGTTTTTGATTTGTTTGTGTTTTATAGGGAATGGTCTTGACCATTCCGCTGTTTGGGTTATTATTGCCTATTATTACTACTTTTGGCAATAATAATCTAACTTATTAAGCATATAATTATCTAATTAATAAAAAATTTTTATTGTTAGCAGGATAAAGCATAATTTAGGCGAATGTCCTTAGTAGACCTAAGAGGGGGGGAAGCTTTATGCTTATTAATCCACAATGGTCATTAACCTTGCGTTGCCCTGTTTGTCAAGAAAGGATGATTTACCGCAATATCTCCCGTTTCCAATTAGCTAAAGGCAAAGTCCATGTCGTTCAATGCTCTTGCGGTGCTGAACCGCTTAAGCTATGGCTGGCTCAGAAGCGCCTTTATGCCGAGATCTTTTGCCCTTGTTGTGAAGATACCCATAACTACATTTTTAATCTTAAAGACTTAAAGGGCGATCCGCCTTTTATGATGGGTTGCGAAGATATGGAAGTACGCCTGGCCTGCTTAGGCGATTTGGCCGTGGTACGGGAAGCTATGGATGAGGAAAGCGCTCTGATTTTTGATTATGCCGAAGAATTAAAAGATTATCTGGTAAAGCCATCGATAATTGGCCATTCTTTGTTAAGGATTAATCAATTATTAACCGAGCATTCTTGTACCTGTGCCCATTGCTTGCGAGAAGATGTTGATATCCTAATTTTGTCAGACCGGTTGGTTTTAAGTTGCCCACATTGCCATCGAGAATTTAGCATCGATGCCGCAAAACCGGGTGATTTAAACCTGCTCAACAAAATGCCCAGCATCAGTATTGGCGATTATGATTGCGTTTAAATAAACTCAATTTTTAGCCGATAATATATTTTAGATTTCTTAAAATCCTATTTCTTTTAAGGAGGACTTTATATGCCCTTATTGCCGATGAAAACCCTGCTTACCGCTGCCGAAGAAGGCAAATATGCCGTAGGTGCTTTTAACTGCAATAATATGGAAATTATCCAAGCCATCATCAAAGCTGCCGAAATCGAAAAAGCGCCGGTGATTATTCAAGCCAGCCAAGGCGCTTTAAAGTATGCCGGCATCGATTATATTGTAGCCTTAACCCGTATTGCAGCCAATCAGGCTAATATCCCGGTGGCCTTACATTTAGATCATGGCACCAGTTTTGAACAATGTTGCACCTGTATTGGCCATGGCTTTACCTCGGTAATGATTGACGGCTCCAAGCATGAGCTTGAAGCCAATATCGCCCTTACCAACAAGGTATTAGAGGTGGCTCGCAGCTGTAATGTTAGCGTTGAAGGTGAATTGGGTAAAATTACCGGTACTGAAGATGATATTTATGTAAGTGAAAAAGAAGCACTTTATACCGAGCCGGACGAAGCTAAATACTTTGTCGAAAAAACCGGTGTAGATGCCTTAGCTATTGCTATTGGCACTGCGCATGGCCAGTATAAAGGCGAGCCTAAGCTGGATTTTGAACGCCTAAGTCAAATTAACAGCTTAATTGATGTACCGATTGTACTGCATGGCTCATCAGGGGTATCTGATGAGGCTTTAACCGAGGCCGTTAGCCGTGGCGTACGCAAAATTAATATCGATACCAATATTCGCGAGGCCTTTATGGATGGCGTAAAAGTGGCGCTTGCCGCTAATCCATCCGAGCTTGATCCCCGAAAAGTCCTGGGGCCGGCTCGCGAGGCCGCCACGGAAATTATTCGCGAAAAAATCCGTGTTTTCGGTAGTAGTAATCGAATTTAATGTTTTACAATAAAAGAGGTTGTCGCAATTTTTTGCGGCAACCTCTTTTGTGCTTAAAAGATTTAAGAGCTGTTCTTTTTTTGAGGAAAAAAGAACCAAAAGCCTTTTACGATCTTATTCCCATAATATCCATTGGCTATCGCTTTGGGCTAGGTCTAAATAGTATATTATTCCTTCATTGGCTACTGCATATTGATAATTTATAGCACCATCTTCCAACTCTCGGCCGGCATATATATTTGCCGTTATGCCATTAATTATATCTACCTCTAAAAACTCCGTTTCGGTTATGGAATGTCCTAAATCAAAGGCCAGCAAACCAATCAAATACTTATCCGAGGCTATATTACCCAATACCTTATACTCCCCGGTTAATATATCCATTTCGCAAATTTTATAAGATTCCGTTATAGCATAATGATACATAGCCGTAAACTTACTGCCATCTGCAGAATTAGTGCCGGCCGCATAAAGCATTGCCGGCTCGCCATGTACCTCGCTTACCTCGCCTGGCACAATAACAGTAACCGTTTTACCTGCAGCCTTAGCAACCTTAAATAAAATAGTGCTTATCCATTGCTCGGCAACCATGGCCGGCGGCTCGGGGATATCGCCAATCCCCTCTAAAGCATAATAATAATCACTTAGCTGATAGGCCATATCATTAGTCATAAACAAAGCAGGCACTAAACCGGCTACCGTAAATGGCTCGCCTCCTGTTAACTCAAAGTATACATTATTAACTTGCATATTTTGGATAATTGTCATCACCAAACTATCCATCATCCGCCAAGCCAGATAATCTGTATTGGCCTCACTATTAAAGAATCCGCTATTCTCGCTCCAGGTAAGTATCAAATCATCATTTTGCTGACGAGCCTCCACCTCAAAATTCAGATTACCCATTTCAACAGAAACCGCTGTTAGCAAATTATCAAAACTAATCGGCATCCCGGTATGAATCGGCATCTCGGTAAAAATATTCTCGCTATCTGTACTGCGATTAGAAATATAGAGCTTACTATTGCCATCATGGCTTAGCTGCCTTAAAGCATAAGCCACCTCGGCACGCTCTGCATCGCCTTTAGGGCTAAGTTTATTATTAAAATCGGCAACCAGCAAGCCCTCTACCGTAGCCCATATCATAGCCTCTTTAGCCCAATCGGAAATGGCGGCATCATCTTCAAAAGCAGCACTAAGCCCCAACATTTGATGCTCGTCGATCTTTAAGTAACGAAATAGAATTGTAGCCAATTGCTCGCGGCTAATCGGTAAATCGGGGGCAAATATACCCTCCTCTACCCCATCTACTATCCCGGCTTCGGCTGCCCAGGTTATAGCCTCGGTATACCACATATCGGCCTCTATATCGGTGAACGGATTAGCCGCAATAGGGGTGGGTAGGCCGGCATAACGATGCAATACCGTAACCAACATACCACGGGTCATCGAATCATAAGGCGCAAACTCGGTATCGCTAATGCCCCGGAACAATTCATTTTCATAAACAAACATTACCGGCTGATATACCCAAGAAAGCTCCGGCACATCGGTAAAAGGATTATAGTCTGTATCGGCTTTAGCTGTTGTAGCAGGCAAAATCATGGCTAGTAGAATTATTGTACCAAAAAGAACCCGAATAGTTTTTTTCATAATAGTTTTCTCCAATCATATTTTTATTTGGCAATCATTAATTAAGTAACTTTGCTTAAGCACGCGCCCATAATCCGAACCCATTTTTAGCCCAGTTTGCCGGCTTCATGCGGCACTACCAGCCCTTGGAATAGCCCTCACTATGCCTGCGTGCTGTTAGCACCGCCTGAAGCTCGGCAAACAGGGGTAAAAATCGCTACGCGACCCTGGCGGCGGCTATTTGTCCGCCTGGCAAGGCGTGCTGACGACGGCAGGCTGGTTGCCTGCCTAGAAGGCACAACGCAGCTAGG
>CAYJBP010000101.1:0-9073 GCA_964368605.1 uncultured Peptococcaceae bacterium
CTGCTGCTCCAATGGGCGGCGTTTGTGGAGTTTGCGGTGCTACAACCACCCCTGATGCCGGCGGCAAATGCCCATTTTGTACTAGCCCTATGTAATTTAGATTAAGGAGAATATAATGTTAAAAAAACTTTTAGGATTAATTGTTATTATGATGATGGCTTTTAGCCTGGCTGCTTGTGGTGTAAGCGATGAAGAGCATGAAATACTTACTTCGCCTGTACCGCCGGAAGAGGATGAGCCTGTAGCAGAAGAAGATGCTGCTAGCGACTCTTTAGCCGGTATGTATTTATTATCTTCGGTAGATTTTCAGGGCGATACCATGGCTTATGCCGATTTAGTAAGCTTTGGTATGGCCGATGGCAGTTATTTACAGCTTAATGATGATGGCAGCGGCATTTTTGGCTTAGCCGGCGAAGCTGCCGAGAACATTAGCTATGATTCTGCCACGATGGAGGTAACCGATGCCACCGGCGAGACCATTACCATGACTAAAGAAGGCGATACTATTATTTTGAATTTGCCGGATGCCTCTAGTTTTAGCTTTACCTTAGAAGGCAGCGCCGAATGGCCGGCAATCGAAGCTATCGAGGGAACTTTAAGTGGCTTAGAAGATCTTGCCGCCGATACCATAGCAGCTACCGGCTTAACCGTGGGTACTAAGTGGTATGGTTCGCTGGAGATTTGGAATTCGCGTTCCGATAAATACCCTGATGGTATCTATGATATTTGGGGCAGGATTGAGCAAGGCGAGGAATATCCTTTCTTCGAGATTTATGCCAGCGATGATTTTGATAATGATGTGCCCTTATTAAGCTATTATATCGAGTTCAATCAAAATGGTTTTGCGCCTTTAGTAACCGATGATGCCTGGGTTTTCGACAGATTAATGGGTGATTTGGATACTTTGAATATGTCCGGCACTTATTTATTGGGCGCTATCTCTTTTACTCATTTATATGAATATGAAGAAGATTTGTTTAATTTTACTGTATATCTGCGTGAAGATGGTGCTAGATGGGATGAAGCAACCGAAACATTGCCGCCCGGCTATGATGATTATAAAGCCCGGCATGGATTATAGAATATAGACTAAGGGGTTGCGAAATATTTCGCAGCCTCTTTTTTTATTAATGGTAGTTCTTTGGATTTAGATTTGGTTTTGTAGGGAAGGGGCTTTGACTATTTTGCAGTTATTGCCTGCTTTTGCTGCGCCAATTTTTTAAATATAATCAGATAGCTATCAAGCCCAACCCCAACCCCAACCCCAACCCCAACCCCAACCCCAACCCCAACCCCTCGAAGAACAAAATCCCTTAAAACTTGATTTTATAGTCCTTTTGTTATATAATATATATTGTATTATTATGTAATTAAATTTTGGAGATTTTTATGCGTAAATTTACTTATTGGCTGATTGGTTTACTTTTAATAGGGCTTGCTTTTGTGGCAGTTCTGCTATTAACCAATTTTCAGGAAATTCCCTGGCAAGCAGCACAAAATACAACTTTAACCGCCACCCAATCCGATAGTGGCGGCGTAGAATTAACCTCGGCTTTTATGCTTAGTTTTGATGAAGATATCAGCGCCAATACCGTGCGCCGCTATTTGCAGGTAAATCCCGAAATCGAAATTAATGTTCATCAAGGCCTGGTTGCTGCCGAAATTTTAATTACCCCCACCGAGCCGCTCAGCGCTAATCAAACCTATACCTTTAGCCTCCAAACAGATCAGGACACCTTGCAATGGGCTTATCAAACCAAGGGCGAGCTGCAAATTAGCGGCCATCAGCCTTTAAATGCCCAAAATGATATTAATCCCAATCAGGAAATTGTTCTTAACTTTAATGAAGCCTTACCCTTAAATCTTAATCAAATAGAACAATATATTAGCATCGAGCCTGCTTTTGAATATAGCTGCTATCAACAGGCTAATAGTCTTTTTATCAAGCCCGACCAAGCCTTAAAGCCGGCTACAGTCTATACTGTTAAAGTAAAAAGTGGCCTAAAAGCCAGTAATAGCGATATGGCTTTGGCCGATGATATCAGCTTTAGTTTTGCCACAGCAGCCTTAAGCAGCCCTGATGATAATTTAAAATGGCAACCTGATTTGGCATCGGCTGTTTTTATGCCCGGTCAAAGCCCGGTTTTTAATGCCCAAATTTTTGAAGAACCGCCTGCTCCACCTTTGAATGAACTGGATGATGAAGCTATCGATCAGCCGCCATCCGTTTTTATTCCCGAATATTTGATCGAAGCCGATCTTTATCTGCTTGCCGATGCCGAAGCATTTGCCGCTTTAAGCCTTAGGCAAAATCAAAATACGCCCTTATGGAGTAATTTAAACCCCACTTTATTTGATATTAATGATTTGCAATTAAGCCAAACTCAAACCATAAATGCCAATCGGCAAGAAGATGGCAGCTATAACTTTAGCTGGCCGGATATCCTTCCTAATGGCTATTATTTACTAAGGGCCAGCTATTTGGGGCAAGCCTATGATTTGCTATTTCAAGTTAGCGAGCTTAAGGCCTATTTGGTTAAGGGGGCGGAGCAAAGCCTGGTTTGGGTGCATGATCAGAATGGGGCAGCGGCCGAGGCAAAAGTTTGGTATTATAGCGGCGATTTAGAAATGATAACCGATGAATTTGGCCTGGCCGATTTTAAGCTAAACCATCAAATGCAGGCTTTAGATAGTAAGCGTCGCAGTTTTAGTTATCAAGATATTTATATTATCAGCCATCAGCAGCAAGAGCTGGTGCTTTGCGATTTTGAGCTGCAGCAAGCCAATCCTAATTTGCCTAAGGCCGATATTTTGGGCAATTTAGATTTGGCGCTTAGCCAAAATTCGCAGGGTCATTATCAGCTTAGTTTTTGGGGTTATATGCAGCGCCTAGACGGCCTAAGCTGGGACTGGGATCGGGTTAGTGTGTACTTAGAGGCAGATCATTATCCGCAGCCCCTTTTCTTGGACTATGCTGCTTTAAATGGTCATTATTTTGCGGCCGATTTTGATTTGGGCTATTTGCTGGATGCCGATTATCAATTGCAAATTTGGCAAAGCGGTCAACTATTATTAAGTGAGAATTTTTATACGGGCACAAAAGATGTTGATTTAACTATTATGCCGCCTAGCAGCGCAGATGGCCAAAATTCCCCCTTAGAATTAAGCGCCGCCAAGGATGCTTATAGCCAGGACGAAAATTATAATATCAGCCTAAATACCGAAGAGCCGCTAGATTTTAGGCCGCTGGTATTTAAAGTTAATCAGGATATAATCACACCGTTTAACGGGGATATTACCGCAATTAATGATACTTTTGGCGAGCAAGATTTAAGCGGCACTTATTGGCAGGCCGTAAGTTTTAATGGCCAAAATTATCATTTAAGCGAACCGTTAAAGATTAACCCTGCTACCGGTGCTTATCAGGCTATTATTGAATTGACTGAGCTGGATAATAATCAGTTCGATTTATCCGTAACCGATGCCGCAGGCCAGCCGTTGGCTAATACTCGTTTGGAAATTGTGGTGGCCGATCAAAATTATCAGCCCGATTCCGTATTGGCGGAAGTTTACAATCTTAACCAAGCATTAATTATGCCTGATATGGCGTCCACTGCGCCGAACCTATCTTATAATAAGCAGGCCAAGCAGCATATTAGCTTAATAACCGATGATTTAGGACAAGCCAATTTTAGCCAAAGTGAGCCGCTTTTGGGCGACTATTATTTGCATATTACGGCCATTTATGAGCAATCTTTGCCGCTGATTGCCCAGCTAAGCTATAAAGTAGAGCAGGAATCTGTAGTGTCAATTAGCGACTATTATACTATTGAGCAGGGCATTAGCTATGAGCTAACAGATGGCCAGCTATGGCCGACGGATGCCGCTATTTATATGGGCGAGGAAGCACCTGCTCAAGCCTTGGATATAATTTGGCAGAATTTGTTTGCAATCAGTGCCGATAGCAGGCAAATACTGGCAACGGCCTTGGCGCAAAGCTTATGGGCGGACTATGGCGACGAGCCGCTCAATTTACAGCCAAATTTGGCTGATTATAGCCGTAATAATGGTGGCTTGGCGCGAACTTTAAATGGTAATTCTGATTTGCAATTTAGCTTTTTAGCAGCCCTTAGCTGCCATTTTGGCCTGGATTTGATCGATAAAAATGCCTTAGCGGCTTATTGGCAAAATATTTTATTCACCGGCAATGATTTTAGCCTTAAAGCCCAGGCCTATGCTGCCTTGGCTGCTTTAGATTATCCGATTATCAATGATTTGCATTATTTGCTAAGCTTGGATAATACACCATTAGAACAGGCCTATTTGCTACTAGCTTTGATTTTGGGTGATGATAGCCAAAGTGCACGCAATCTATGGCGGATAGACCCAATCGAGGCGCAGCAAAGCGATGATCAAAGGCTGATTGATACGATATTATTAATCGAAGCCATACTTGCCCCTACCGAACAAAAGGTGGACTTTTTCGGGCAAGACGAGTTATTGGATTTATGGCTGGTCTCGGCAATTTTGGCGCAGGTAGCACAAGATCAAAGTTATGTATGGCATGATTCCGATATGGAAAGCGGCAACTTTAGCCTAATTAAAGCCTATGGCTATCAAGCAGCAGAATTTGAGAATGCCACAGCTAAAGGCATAGATTTAAGCCGCGATTATCGTTATATTGAGGATGAAAGCGGAGCACATTATTTACTTATAACCTTAAATTATAACTTAAATGCTGCGGCCGCCGCCGGGCAATATTTGCTGGCCGATTATCCACCCAAGCAGCTAAATCATCTACAAATTAATGGCCTAAGCAGTAATAATTATGGCATAAAGGATGGCATGGTCTTGGTAGAGTTAAATAAAGAGCAAAATGAGGAATTGGCCGGTTCTTGGCAATATATGCTGCCATTGGAGGAGCAGCAAATACCTGATGAGGATTTGCAATTTGTAACAAATTCCCCATTATTATTAAATATTGATGGCCAATGGCTAAATTAAACTATCTGGTTATCATAATGTAAAGGATGAATAAATATGAGCCTTATCAAAAAACTATTTATCGCCGGCGCCTTTTTAATTATAGTGCTGGTGCTGGTAATTATCAATCAACCCAGCCCAAATCAGGCGCCATCCATGGTTGTGGATGAGCCATTATTGCAAGAAGAAAGTCCTGCTCCTGCGCCGCAAAATATCATCGAGCCAACCTTGCCGGAGGCTTTGTTTAGCTGGCCTATATCTACCAAGGCGGCGGATTTAATGGCGGCTAAGGATAATAATGCCGATACTAAAGCTTGGCTAACCATCCCCAATACAGATATTGATCATCCGATTATGCAAACCGATGATAATAGTTTTTATCTAAACCATGATCAAAACGGTGATTATGATGCCTGGGGATCTTATTTTGCCGATATGTATTCCGATTTAAGCAGCCCTGACAATTTATTAGAAAATACTGTAATTTACGGACATACCAGTGGTACCGAAAACCCGGAAGATAAGCGTTTTTCCGAGCTATACCGTTATTTAGATGCCCAATTTTTGGCCGATAATCCTTATTTATATTTAACTTTGGATGATAAACAGCTAAGTTTCGAAATTTGCGCTGTTTTTTACACCGATATTGGCTTTTACTATATTAATCCTTTGCCTTTCAGTACAGATGCCGAGCAATTCATTGCCGAAGTAAATAACCGTAACGAATATATTTTTGATAGTAAAATCAAGCCTGAAGACAAGCTCTTAATGCTATCTACCTGCTCTTATAAATATGATATAAATAATAGTGATAATCATCGTTTTGTAATAGTAGGCAAACTGGTGCAAGAAGAAAGGGGCGACTTTAGCTTCGAGCCCAACCCCGAACCAAAACGCCCCCAACCCTAAAATTTTATTTGCTTACTTTCTTTATAAAGAAAGTAAGCATCTTTAAAAAACAGGCTATTATAAATGGAAAATACCATTTATAATAGCCTGTTTTACACTAACCTATAAACTCTTCAATAAACTTGCTGCAAGTAGCACCATCTGCAATAGCGGTGGCCACCTGGCGCAGAGGTTTTTGGCGAATATCGCCAATAGCAAATACCCCGGGAATATTGGTTTTAGTTGTTTCGTCGGCGATAATATAGCCATAATCATCACAATTTATCTGATCCTGCCAAATCCCCGTATTAGGGGTATGGCCAATGGCCACAAAAACGCCGTCTAAAGCCAAAGTTGTTTCTTCATTTGTAAGAGTATCGGCTATAATAAGGCCGCTAACCTTCTTTTCGGCCAAAACTTGAACCGGTTTGCTGTTTAAATGATAGTGAATATTTGGAGCTTGCTCCAAAGCCTTTTGCTCGGATTTACCACCACGGAATTGATCACGGCGATGAATTAAATGCACCTCTTCACAAATACGCGACAAAAATAAAGCCTCACCTAAAGCCGCATTACCGCCGCCAATTACCGCCACCTTTTTGTTGCGATAAAACATTCCATCACAAACCGCACAATAAGCAAGCCCCTTGCCAATTAGCCCTTCCTCTTCGGGTAGCCCCAGGCGACGCGGCTGCGCACCACCGGCAAGAGCAACAGTTTTAGCCTGATAATCGCCGGCTGTGGTCTGCAATAGCTTAGGGTTAGCAGCTAAATCAGCACCTAAAACCTCGGCATAAATTATCTGCGCCCCAAAACGCTCGGCTCCTTTTTGCATTTTCATTGCCAATTCCAGGCCATTAATACCATCCTCAAAGCCCGGATAATTATCAATTTGGTCGGTTAATCCCATTTGGCCGCCGGGAGTAAGCTTTTCAAAAATGGCAATCTTAAGGCCTGCTCTGGCGCAATATACGGCGGCGCTTAAGGCAGCAGGGCCGCCGCCTATAATCGCTACATCATATAAATTATCTTGCATAATTATAATACCCCTTGTTTTTGCAGCCACTGCTCCAGCATATGCTGAGGCAATGCCCCGGCTTGGGTATCCACATCTTTGCCATCTTTAAATAAAATGACGGTAGGAATGCTCATAATATCATATTTAGCAGCCAATTCTTGCTGCTCATCAACATTTATTTTAACAACCTTAAATTTGCCTTGATGGGCTGCTGCTAAACTATCGATAATCGGCGAAAACATCTTGCAAGGGCCGCACCATGCTGCCCAAAAATCAACTATAACCGGCAAATTAGCCTCCAGAACTTCGCTGGCAAAATTATCCTTAGTTACTTCGCTTACATTAGACATAATAATTCCTCCTTATAATACAATTAATAAGAACTACTTGTATTATAACATATATTGATGTAAAATAATATATATATTAAAAAAAAATTTGGAGGCTAAGATGATTTATCAAATAATAAAAAATGCTGATTGTAAAGTAAGTAATTGGAGCGGCGGTAAAACCTGCGAGATTTTTATTTATCCCCCGGATAGCATTTACAGCGAGCGCAATTTTGAGTTTAGAATATCCTCGGCTACGGTAGATTTGCCGGAATCTACTTTTACTAAACTACCTGCTTATAGCCGCTATATCATGCCTTTACAAGGCCAGATGGAGCTTAGCCATAATCAGCAGCAATCAATTACTTTGCAGCCATATCAAAAAAATTATTTTATGGGCAGCGATGATACAATTAGCCGAGGTACTTGCACCGATTTTAATTTGATGTTGGCCTTGGGCTTAGATGGTGATATTTGGCCGCTTGAGCAGGATTATAGCTTTAATTTAAATAATAAGTTTTCGGGCATATATATTTTAGCCGAAAATATTGGCTTAAACATAAAGGCAAATGATGAGGATACGCTATTGAGGCTTAGCAAGGGTGATTTTGTTTACTTTAATCGGCAAGAATTAACTATAAAGTTAAGCCCTATTGATTTTATGATTAATAATCAACCATGGGCAATTGCTGTAAAAGTGGTTAAGTAGAGGATAGCTGCTAAAAAATAAAATAATTAAGCTTGCAAATTAAGCCGATTAGGGGTATAATTGAGGTTAGTTGTATGGAACATACTGAAATATAATTGAAAATAAAGAGGTGTAAAAATGGAAAATATGGCCAGCCTTAGCCGGGATGCTCGGCGCGAACTTTGGTATAGTAAGCGGGTTAAGCTGGGATTACCCAAGTATAGTTTGGGCGAAGAGATTTTTTCGGCCATTGTGCATGGTTTATCGGCCTTAATGGCGATTACCGCTTTGGTGCTGCTGCTGGTTTTTTGCAATAAAGACTGGGTAACTGTAACCAGCGTGGCAATTTTTGGCGGCTCGATGATTTTACTGTATACAGTTTCTACCCTTTACCATGCTTTAAATATAAATAAGGCCAAAAAAGTTTTTCAAACCTTAGATCATTGTGCTATATTTTTATTGATAGCAGGTACTTATACCCCGATAACATCATTAGCTTTAGGTGGCACTTTAGGATTAATTTTTTTGATAGTTGTTTGGGTAGTAGCCATTTTGGGCATAGTATTAAATAGTATAGATGTTAAAAAATTCTCGGTATTTTCGATGATTTGCTACTTGGTAATGGGTTGGGTTATTGTTTTTGCAATTGGCCGATTTATCGAAAACACTAACTTTTTGTCCGTGCTATTTTTGATTTTAGGCGGCGTAGCCTATACAGTAGGCGCTGTGCTTTATGGTTTGGGCAAAAAAATTCCGTATATGCATTCTGTTTGGCATATATTTGTATTAATCGGTAGTATAATGCATACTTTAACGGTCGTTCAACTAGCGGTTTATTTATAAAGACTAAAATAGTATTTAATAAGTATTTTATTTTTATTATTGTATATATTATGTTGCAGGTTATAGTAAGTGATGATATAAATTAAAATTACATATCTAATTTTACCAGATTTTCCAAGGAGCCTGCTCTGTAAGCCATAATTTACTGAGCAGGCTTTTATCTTTTAGAGTATCCATGCATTGCCAAAAACCATAATGTTGATAAGCGCAAGCCTGGCCTGCTAAGGCAAGCTGTTGCAGTGGGGTTGCTTCTAATGGGCAATTGTCGCCTTGCAGATAATCGAATATCGTTGGCTCCATTACCATAAATCCGCCATTAACCCA
>CAYJBP010000102.1:0-8969 GCA_964368605.1 uncultured Peptococcaceae bacterium
AAGTCTTATCTTCGCTTGTTATTCTTTTAGGGTATGCAACTTCGGTTCGGATTATATCGGCTTCCCTAATCGAGCGTTTATATTCTTGCCCCCATAATTCCATGGCTTGCAAAACAGGGCGCAGGCTTTGGCCAAGCTCGGTTAAAGAATACTCTACTTTAGGAGGCACTTCGGCATAAACTTTACGGCTAACCAAGCCATTTTCTTCCATTTGCCGCAAATTAGAGGTTAATACTTTTTGCGATATCCCGGCTAAAGATCTTTTTAATTCGCCAAAACGCATGGTTCCCATACCCAAATCGCGCAAAATTAAGATTTTCCATTTATCGCTAATTAAGATTAGGGTAGTTTCGATAGGGCAAGCAGGTAAATTTTCCATATATATAATTTCTCCCCTCAATAGTTTCCAAAAGTAACTAAGGTACAAAAATGTGCTTACTTTACAAATTATCAATATAGATATAAAATAACAGATATGTAAATAAATGTCAATTATTTTTTTTATTCAAAGGAGAATATTATGAACAAATTAACAGCTTTATTGATGATTATTGCCCTAAGCATATTTGGCTTAAGCGCTTGCGGTCAAGCCGATGACGAAAACTTATTAAGAGTAGGCATGGATTTAGAGTTTCCCCCCTATTCTTATATAGATGACGAAGGCAATCCTGCCGGTTTAGAGCCTGCTATAGCCCATGCTTTTGGCGAATATATCGGCATGGAAGTAGAAATTGTCGATACCGATTTTGGCCTACTTTTAGGCGCATTAGAGGTTGGTGATTTAGATATTTTAATTGCCGATATGTCTGTAACCGAAGAGCGTATGGAAAAGGCCAATTTTTCGGACCCCTACCGCTATTCGCAAACCTTGGCCTTGGTTAATAAAGATTTTGCCTTAGCCAATAATATCACCGACCAAATGCCGGCTGAAGAATTCTTTAATTTGGCCGATGCCAAATTTATTGGCCTAGCAGGAACTTTTGGCGTTACCGTGCCGGAAAGTTTTGGGGTAGAAGTAAATGCCGCTACCGAAATTGGCAATGCCATTCTCGAGGTAGCGGGTGGTCAATCCACAACTTTGGTAGCCTCCAGCGAAATTCACAGCTTCCATGCTGCCAATCCCGACACCACTATTGTTTATAGCAATATCGGTAATAATTCGGCCTCTTGCTTTGTGGTAGCCTTGGATAATCAGGAATTATTGACTAAATCCAATGAATTTATTGCCACAATGTATGAAGAAGGCGGCCTTTATGATCAAATTCGTGCCGAATTCGATCCAATTATCGGCGATTTTCTTAAAAATCCCGATTTAGGCCTGGATTATATTGTTAATGAGCCGGCTAGCAATTAGCGATTATTTATTAATCAATTTGCAAAAAATACAATAAACTAAGGATATCATGAAAAATAATATCTATTTAAATTATGGCCTGGTAATTATTCTTTTTGGCCTGGCCATTTATTTTGCACTATTTCACTTTTTACCCGATTTGCGCTATGATTTAGTGCTAAACAGTTCGGGGTTATTAATTGATGCCTTTTGGGGCACTATTTGGGTAAGTTTAATCGGTTTAATCGGCTCGCTGGCCTTTGGCTTAATTCTTTTTATAATGATGCGCTCAAAAATCACTTTTATCAAAGCCTTGGCCGATGTCTTCAATGAAATCATTATGGGCACCCCATTATTGGTGATGATCTTTTTAATTGTCTATGTGGTGGGCACTATTATTAATTATAATGATAAGCTGGTCTTAGGCATTATAGCCCTTATCCTTTACAATGCCCCCTATATTGCCAATGCCTATGAAAGCGCGGCGGCCGTGGTGGATCGCGATCAGTATACGGTAATGGATTTATATCAATTTAAATGGTATCAAAAGTATATTTATATTATCATACCCCAAATGATTAAGCCCTTTATCCCCTCCTTAATCAATAATTTATCCAGTGTAATCAAAAGTTCTTCGCTATTGAATGTAATTTCGATAACCGAGATTACCTATATAACCACAGCTATATCTTCGCGTAATTTTGCCTTTATCGAAGGCTATTATATTATGTGGATTATGTACTTAATCGTAACCATACCCCTATCTTTATTAGCCAGATATTTAGGAAAGAAGGTGGCCTAATGAATATCGAAATCAAGAATTTAACCAAACAATATGGCCAACAAATTGTCCTAGACAATCTAAATTTAAAGTTAGAAAATTATCAAGCCATTGGCATAATAGGCGAAAGCGGCTGTGGCAAATCCACATTATTACGCCAGCTAGCCGCCATCGAAAAGCCCGAGCAAGGCCAAATAATCATCAATAATATTTCGCCTATCGATAATCCCGGGGCCTTTCGTCAAAGAATTGGGGTAGTTTTTCAAAAGCATAATTTATTCCCCCATCTAAGCATTAAAAAGAATATTAGCTTAATCCTAAATAAGATAAAGAAATATGATTTGAAAACGGCTAATAATAAAGCCGAGCAGCTCTTAAAAAAGTTGCATATCGAAAAAGAAGCGGCTAAAAAACCTTATCAAGTATCTGGAGGCCAAGCCCAAAGAGCCTCGATAGCACGTGCCTTGGCGGCCGATCCTGATTTAATCTTCCTTGATGAACCAACAGCCGCCCTCGACCCAATCCTAAGCGATGAAGTTTTAAGCGCAGTTACCCTACTAAAGCAAGATGGTTGTGATTTTATTTTTATCACCCATGAAATTTCCTTCCTTAAAGAGTTTGCCGATTATGTCATTTTCCTTAAAGATGGTAAAATCTGCGAGCATGGCGATATCAGCCATTTACAAAACCCAACTACCAAGGCCTTAGCCGAGTTTTTAAAGATTCATTAGGAGGACTTTATGAATATAGCCGAAATTTACCAAGCCTTCGACCAAATCGGCTGCCTAACTTTTAGCACCGTAGACAAAGATGGCAGCCCACATAGCCGTATTGCCCATTTAAGAGCCTATGATCAGCAGGGCATTTACTTTATGACCATGTATACCAAGGATTTTTATCATCATCTAAAGCATAATGGCCAAATCTCTTTATGCGGCCTTAATGCCGATAGCCAAGTTAAGCATGATGAGCAGGGTTTCCCTATTTTCGACTTAGGCTATGCCATTAGATTAAGCGGTAAAGCTCGGCAAGTAAGTATTGCCGAAATTAAAGCCAAAAATAATCCCCTTTTCGATTTTTGCATAAAAGATCAAGAAATCTATCCGGCCATGGTGGTATTTTGCATTAGCGAAGGCTATGGCGATATTTTCGATTATGATTTTCATAAGCAAAACCGCCCCCATAAGCTTAATCGCAAATATTTTGCCTTTGGTGGCGCTAAAATTAAATATAAAGGTTTAACTATCGATCGGGATCAATGTATAGGCTGCGGCAAATGTTATAAAAAATGTTCTTTTTTAGCTATCAAAGAAATAAACAATAAATACAGCATCGATACCAACCACTGCGATGAATGTGGCGATTGCCTACTCATCTGCCCGGTAGGGGCAATCAATGCCTAAAAAACTATTGCAATTTGCGGCTTTTTAATGTACAATAAAATTAAGATAAATATTTCAACCTCAGCCCAATCACAACAACAACAACAACAACTATAAATACCGAAAGAGTGATTTATATGCAACTATCTGAGCTTGAGTATTTATGTATTAATTGTATGCAAGGCATTGCGCAAAACGGCACTTGTCCGGTTTGCGGTTTTGTTGAGTCCAATTATACTCCATCACTAAACCACCTGCTACCGCGCACTATATTAGCCGGTAAGTATATGCTGGGCAAGGTTTTGGGCGAAGGGGGGTTTGGTATTACCTATTTAGGTATAGATCTAAACCTCGATTTTCGTGTGGCCATTAAAGAGTATTATCCGGCCGGCTTTGTCAGCAGGGAAAGTCATACCAGTAGCACAATTATGCCCTTTCAGGGCGAAAAACATAGATTTTTTCAAAAAGGCAAGGATGGCTTTATTAACGAGGCCAAAAACCTGGCCAAATATCGTAATATGGGCGGCATTGTTTCGGTAAATGATTTCTTTTTAGAAAACGAAACCGCCTATATTGTCATGGAATTTATCGATGGCATTACCTTTAAATCCTATTGCGCCTCCCAAGGTGGCAAATTGCCGCCTGAACAAGTATTTGCCATGCTAAAATCGGTTATCACCTCCTTGGCCGAGGTACATCGTTCGGGTATGATTCACCGTGATATCAGCCCCGACAATATTATGTGTACCGCCGATGGCCAGTTAAAGCTGCTCGATTTTGGTGCGGCACGCAGCTTTTTGGATTCCGGCAATAAAAGTTTATCGGTTATGCTAAAGCCGGGCTATGCACCCGAAGAACAATATCGGTCTAAAGGTCAGCAAGGCCCTTGGACGGATGTTTATTCGATGTGCGCCACTATCTATAAAGCCCTAACCGGCATCACCCCCGACGAGGCCAGCGAGCGCCTGGTAGAGGACACCTTAAAGCCGCCATCGGCCTTGGGCATAGCCCTTAATCCTCAGCATGAACAAGTTTTAATGCATGGTTTGGCCACCCGTCATACTAATCGTATTCAAAGTATGGATCAATTATTGGCCGGCTTTTATGGCAATAATAATCAGGGTAATGCTTATCTCCCCCCTACTCCAGCGGCCTATCCTCCGCAAAATGGCTATCAAAATAATCAAGGGCCGCTTTCACAAACGCCAATGTCGCAAGCGCCTTTAAGCCAGCAGCAAGAGCGCTATCATCCCGGCTACGACAATAATCGCCTAGATAAAATGCCTGCAAAATCGCCAGGCAAAAGCAAATCCAAGGCAATTACCATCGGTGTAATCGCCGCTTTGCTGGCCATCATTATTATTGTTTTTGCGGTAATGAACAGCCAATACGACACGGTTGCAGGCATGTGGCATGTGGAGCAAATGGTAGATAGTCAGGGGCAAAGCCTAACTTTGGCCGATACGCTCGAGAATATGGGGCTTTCCGTGGCTGATAACCCCCAGATGTATTTTGAATTTACGGATCAAAACCAGGTTTTTATCCACAGTATGGGCAGCCAAATGGAGGGCAGTTATACCTTAGATGAGCTGAATCTACTGCTTGATATGGGCGATTATACATTAAGCGGTGTATATAATCCTCCGGACAGGCAAATTTTGATTTATGATAATGCCAATGATTTACGCTATGAGCTGGCTAAATCCAATCTTAGTGTGGCAGATATTCAGCAAGAGGCACTTAATATGGATGCCGAAGCCAGCGAGCAGCCTAATGCGGACGATGAAGATGCTGCCGCATTAACAGAGCAGCCGCTAATTGATGCAAATACCCAACAAATTTATAATGAAGCTGTTCAATACATAGCAAATTCAGCGGGAAATATAGCAAATTATACACGCATAGATGATGATACTAGCGAAGATCAGGCCTATTTTGATAATGATGAAATTAAAATCATAGTTTTGCCGGCGGAAACTGAAGATCAAGAGCAATATACATATCATTTTAAGGATGGCTCTTTACTTTATGCCAGCTATAGCGGCACCGCTGATGACGGCACAATTGATGCTGATGAGATATATTTTGATCAAGGGCAGATAGTACTTTGGCTTTATTATCCCGATATAAATAATTCGGAGGAGTTTAGCACAATCCCCACCGAAGAAATGGACTATGCTACATGGAGCGAGGCCATCATAGCAGATAGCAGCAGCCACGAGGAGCATTTTAGGCAATTAAAGCAAGAAGATGGAGCCGGCTGGCAAACATCTTATAGCAGCCAATATATTATTGATGAAATCGGGCTTTTAACTACTGAGCAAATTATCCTGCTGGATACACAGGTAGAATCCTTTGTTGCCAAATATGGTGTAGAGCTGATTTATCTTTTTAGCAATAATCTGCAAGGGCAAACCCTGGCCGCATATATCCAAAACCATGAGCGTCTAGATTTCGACCGTGATATGGCTGTTTTGAGCATTAGCACGGATATCGCGGAGTATTATCTAGCCAGCAATGGTGTTTTGCTACCCTATCCCAATGGTACTGATTGGGATGCGATTGAGCTGGAAGTTATCCCTTACCTGGCGGAAGAGGATTATTTTGGCGCCTGCACTGCCTTTATAGATGAAATGGAAGCTTTTTATGCAGCGGAGCAAGAAGCAGCCGAGCAGCTGCCAGTTTTTAGCATGGATCAAATCACTTATATTGGCGGCACATCTTCTTTAACAGAAGGCAGCGTGACTCATTCTTCCGATCGCATTTTAGATGGCGACCATGATACCGCCTGGTCGGAAGGGGTAGCCGGCAATGGTTATGGCGAGGGAATTACCCTTAATTTTGCCGATACTTTTCAGATTAGCGGCCTTTATATTCGGGCAGGCTATCATAAATCAACTAATACTTATTATAATAATGGGCGTCCTTCGCAGCTTACCTTTACTTTTTCAGATGGCAGTAGCGAAACGCATCGCCTGGCGGATGTTATGGAAAGTCAGTTAATTAACTTTAATCAACCAAGAATAACCAGCTCGCTTAAGATAACAATTGATGATGTCTATCCCGGTTCAACCTATCAAGATACCCTAATCACCGAGATTTATATTAATAATTGATAATGAAAGCGAGTAATAAATGATTAAATATTTATATTTACTAATTATGATTTTAGGTTTAACCTTAAACACTGCCTGCAACTTGGCTATATTAGAGCAAGAGCCTGCCCCTACCCTACCCACTTTAGAATCTAGCGAGCCTATAGAGGAAGAATCAGGCTTAATTTCAGATATAGCAGCCTTAGCAGAAACAGAGCAGGCTATAGCCGAGCAAGAATCTATTCCTCTTCCTGCGCCTGAACCGCCAGCAGAGCCGGAAGTTGTAGCCGAGCCGCAGGAAGAGGAACCGATTATTCCCCCTGCACCGGCATCTAAAGAGGAATTTGTGAAGGTAAGCGCTTATATACCTACCATATTTGTGGATTTAAAATATGCTACCACGGATAATTTTACCGGTGAGCAAATTTATTTATTCACCGATGCCTACTTGCGTTATGGCACGGTAGAAAAGCTAATGGCAGTGCAGGCAAAATTAGAAGAACAAGGTCTATCTTTAAAAATATGGGATGCCTTCCGCCCGGTAGAAGCCCAATTTAAGCTATGGGAGGTTTATCCGGATGCTACCTATGTGGCCAATCCTCATAATGGGGGGTCTAGCCATAGTAAGGGTAATACAATAGATATAACCTTAGTAGATTTATCCGGTAATGAGCTGGAAATGCCAACAGCTTTTGATGATTTTTCCACCTTAGCCAATCGTGATTACAGCGATTGCAGCGAAGAGGCAGCAAAGAATGCCGTCCTGCTAGAAACAATAATGGCGGAGCATGATTTTAATGGTTATTGGGGTGAATGGTGGCATTATAGCGATAATGATTGGTATAGTACCGAATCAGAGTTTTATCCCCAAGAAGAATAATTTATAAAATAGCTTCCAAATTTCTAAAAAAACTACTTGCCAAATCCAAAATTTTAGCGTATAATAGAAAGGTAGCCAAAAAACATGCGCGTGTGGCGGAACTGGCAGACGCACTAGACTTAGGATCTAGCGGGAAACCGTGGGGGTTCGACTCCCTTCACGCGCACCACCAGCTTGAAGCTGGACACAATTTCGCGCTTCAGGTTTTTCCTGAAGCGCACTTTTTTTGCCCGCGGCCAGATGACATCTATTCCGTACACCAAACACACCAGCTTGAAGCTGGACACAATTTCGCGCTCTAAGCTTTTGCTTAGGGCGTGATTTTTTTGCCCGCGTTGGAGCAAGTCCTATATCGCCAATCGCACCAAGTATGATGGTCGGAATAGATGTCACTTGCGATAAATCGCAGGTAGGCACATCTATTCCGGCCATTTTTTGCGCCTAAAACAGCGTTTTTTGAGAGTGCTGTTTTACGTTGTCATTTGGCGGTTTTTAGAGCTTGCGTGGATTCGAACGGCCACGCCGGTGGATAATTTAATATTTCGCTATTATTTTTAAGGCAGTGGAGTTTTTGTTTTACTAAACTCTACTGCCTTTTTTGTGTTTTAGGGGTAAGTATTATAAGTGTGAGGGGTGGTGTTATTGCTTGTCGGTTTATAGTTTTAAGCTAATTATAATAAAAACAAAGGAGAATCTACAACAGGTTTTCACTTTAAACAGCAATACCTGGGTGACCAATTATGAAATTTAAGTAGGCTTTGAGGATATTGACGAAGTGCCTACCGGAACACGCATTGTAAACATGGATAACCAGGATATTGATACCGTAATAACAGCAGATAACGGCGGTACTTTTGGCGGCCAGTTTAAGATTTTGTACCCGGCAGATTCGGTAAGTGGCGAAACCGGTGCAGTGTTATTGAATTTTAAAGCTGAAGTTTATCAATATGCTGTTTATTACGCTGTTTGTGCCGAAACCGATACCTATGGTAATTTGCAAAATTATATGTGCGATACTGACCCGACCACCGAGCTTAGATTATCCACTTTTAGTAATTTTGCAGATAATGAAATTACCCCTCCTGTTGATCCTGAACCACCTCCCGAACCGGAGCAACCTACTACTGAAACGCAGCTTATCATTAACAAAGTGCAGGAAGGAACAAATACTCCTTTAGCGGGGGCAAGATTTGAAGTCAAAACTCCTGCAGGTACTGTAATGGGTACATTTGCAACAGATAATAATGGCAGGATTACTATTCCTTGCACTTTATCCGGGCAGTATGTTATAACCGAATTAACTGCCCCGGAATGGCATTTACTTGGCGAAAATACCACGCAGACGGTTAATGTTCGTTATGGCAACATATCCACTGTTACCTTCTCAAATCAACCTTATGGAAGCTTACGAGTTATCAAGACTGACAGCCTCAATGGCAATATGCTAGCAGGTGCTACGATTGAGATAACTCATATCGAAAGCAATGCAAAATATACC
>CAYJBP010000103.1:0-8442 GCA_964368605.1 uncultured Peptococcaceae bacterium
GTTACCGCTACACCTCGTCTTTAAGGGATTATCGCAGTATCATCTATCACGGATGACTTTTAGGGTTACACATCTTATCGCTCGTACCTTTGATGCTATCGTTTTGATGGGAGTTTACTCCCACAGGTAGCCATAATTTGGGCATAAGTTTGAATTGCAAGATGAATACAAACGTGTTACCGAAGAATATACATGAATTTGCTGCATCAATTATTTTAGGTATTATTATCTAAAATAATAATACCTCTAAGGCAATTTTATTATCTGCCTTAGAGGTATTAAATAAATTAATTAAAATGTAACTTCTTCGCCATAATAGGTAGCTTTAAAAAGCTCTTCCATCGTTTTAGCATCAATTGGTCTGGGATTGGTGCCTGTGCAGGGATCGGCTACCGCACCTGCGGCAATAAAGGTTAATTTGCTTAAGAATGCTGCCTCGTCTACGCCAAACTCTTTAAGAGTTTTTGGCATATTCATTTTAGCCTTCATATCTCGGATTAAAGCAACTAAAGAAGCAACCAATTCTTCCTCGTTTGCACCGGCTAAGCCTAATCTTTTTGCAATATCAGCATATTGCTTGCCTGCTGCCTTTGCATTGTACTGAATTGCAAATGGTAAGTAAATTGCATTGGCACAACCATGCGGTATACCAAATAATCTGCCGGTTTTATGTGCCATCGAATGAACAATACCTAAAATTGCATTAGAAAATGCCATTCCTGCCATACATTGTGCCAAATGCATTTGATCTCTGCATGCTTTGTCGCCCTCATATGATTTTACTAAATCAGCAACAATCATTTCGATAGATTTCATCGCCAACGCATCTGTTAAAGGGTTTGCCGCTACCGAAACATATGCCTCAAGGGAATGGGTTATAGCATCCATGCCGGTATTTGCAACTAATTCCTGAGTCATGCCGGCTACTAAAGTGGTATCAACTATCGCAATATCCGGGATAATGTTTTGATCGGCAATTGGGTATTTAACATCATTTTTTTCGTCGGTGATAATCGAAAATGCAGTTACTTCACTGCCTGTGCCACTTGTGGTTGTAATGGCTGCAAATTGAGCCTTTTTTCTTAAAGTTGGTAAATTAAACGGTATAGCGGCTTCGGCAAAGGTAAATTCCGGATTTTCATAGAAAATCCACATCGCTTTGGCTGCATCCATTGGCGAGCCACCGCCTACGCCGATAATCCAATCCGGATTATATTCTTGCATAATTTTTGCACCACGCATAACAGTTTCTACCGAGGGATCTGCTTCTACACCGCTAAAAATAATGCTCTCGATATTAGCTTCTTGAAGATTATCTTGAATTTTACCGATTGTGCCGTCTTTAATCATACGGTCCGAACCGATTACAATAACAGCTTTTGTGCCTTTAAGGTTTTTTAATTGTTCAATTGCATTTTCTCCAAAGTAAACATCACGGGGTATAGTAAATCTTGTCATGATTATATTCTCCTTGCTTTTATTTGTTTTACAACTAAAGTAAGTATAAGATATATAAAAAAATTTGACAAGAAGGCACTTTTTGGTATGGTAGTTACTAAAAGGTAAAATTAATTTTCATCATCATGGTTTTGCAGAACTTTTTTGCCAAATTTATTCAGCTCTTCCAAAATAGGAATCACTTCGTTTGCTAATGGTGTTAAAGAATATTCTACCACCGGCGGTACCGATGGAATAACTTTTCTGTTAATTAATTTATCTCTTTCCAAAGCCTTTAATTGCTGAGTAAGCATCTTTTGGGTAATACCCTGCAGCACCTTTAAAAACTGATTAAATTGAATAACCTTTAATTGATATAAATTCCATAATATAGCAGCCTTCCACTTGCCCCCAATAATTTCTAAGGCTATTTCCATCTCTAAATTAAATTCCGAGCAGCTTATTTTATTCTTTCTTTGATCCGGCATATACTATCTCCTCATCTTTAACCCGCTTTTTAAAATTCCCGATAATCCCTGGCAAGCTCCTTGCCCTCTAATACTCGCATAATGCCTTGATAAAGAGCCAACATTTCGTTTTCGCCTGCCATAATGGCAATCGGGGCGATAAACTTTACCCTTTGGCTGATTTTTTCGGTAATAAAGCCCGAATAAGCTATACCGCCGGTAAGAATAATAATATCAATCTCGCCATTTAAAGTTGTGGCTAGTTTAGCTATATCACGGGCAATAGCTAAAGTCATGGCCTCCAAAACTAAGGCGGCCTGTTGATCGCCGCTTAGCGCCGACTGCTCTATTATCCGCGTATCTACCGAGCCTAAAAGGGCATTTAAGCCGGCTTTACCACGAATATAGGGCATCAATTGCTCCAAAGAGGTAAATCCTTCATCAAAGATATATTTGGCAAATTCTATTGCCGGCACAGCACCGCAACGCTCGGGGGCAAAAGTACCCTCGTCATCGGAAATAAGGTCAATAATTCGCCCTTTATTATGTAATGAAGAGGTAATACCACCACCTAAATGGCTAACAATTATATTTTGCTGATGATAATCCAAATTTTGCTCTTTACAATAGCGTAAGGCCGTGGCACGCATATTTAAATTATGGCCCATACTTCTACGCCTAATGGCAGGTATGCCTGTAATGCGCACCAAATCGATCATTTCGTCAACAGAAACAGCATCATAAACATAGGCCGAGATATTTAATGGCTTAGCAATATTATAGGCAATAATGGCCGCTAAATTAGCAGCATGGGGCGAAATAGGGCGGTTTTGCAATACTTCGACCATTTCCTCATTAACTGAATAAGCTCCCGATTGCATATTGGGAATTAGCCCTCCCCGCGCAGCAATGGCGGTTATCGAGCTTAATTTAAGCCCTTTGCTATTTAAAATATCTAATATAGCCGTGGTACGTATTTGATGTTGAGCGGCAATTGTAGACAATTGCTGCAATTCTTGGCTATTATGAATTACATTTTCTTGCCATAATAATTCAAATTGATTAAATAAAGCAATTTTTGTTGAAGTAGAACCGGGATTGATAACTAATATATTCATCTAAAGCCTCCTTGGGCAAGTAAATTATATATAGCCATATCGGCCATCATTAGGGCTACTTTATATTATAGCCACAGGCCAATTAAGCTATCATTAAAGTATTATTAATCAAAAACCAGCTTTTATAATTATGCTAAAATACTGCTTAAAAGTCAAGATATTTTTAATTATGTTATAAATATGCCATAAAATTAATTCCTGCATTAATATTGTTTAATTGTATATAGTCGGATATTTAAAGTGGACAAATCCTTTTATTTAATATATAATATATAGTACATATTAAATAATGCGGAGGTATTTATTTATGCACAATTCTGTTTTAGAAGCCGTAAATTATGCCAAACCTTGGTTGGGGCAAGGTAAACTGGCAAGTTATATACCCCAATTAAAGGCAGCCAATCCGCAGCATTTAGCCGTTGCTATTACCGATTTAGAAGGCAATTTATTTGCTGCCGGCGATAGTAAAGTACCCTTTAGTATTCAAAGCATTGTAAAAATTATCTTATTAGCAACAGCCTTAGACGATGTAGGCTTTGAATATTTATTTGCAAGGGTAGGCATGGAACCCAGCGGCGATCCTTTTCATTCGATTTTACGCTTAGAATCGATGACCGGCATGCCGATGAATCCGATGATTAATGCCGGTGCTATTGCCGTTACTTCTTGCATTAGCGGTACAGATGCCGAGCAACGCTTTAGCAAAGTATGCCAAACAGCAGCTAAGTTATTACATTGCCAAAATCTTGATTATGACCGGGCAATTTTTCAATCCGAATGGGATACCGGCGATAAAAACCGTGCCTTAGCCTATATGATGCGCAGCAGCAATATTTTAACAGGCAATGTAGATGATCATTTAAGCATTTATTTTAAGGCTTGCTCTTTAATAGTAAATTGCGAGCAAATAAGCTATTTAGCAGCACTTATAGCTAAAGATGGCTTATGCCCTATCAATAATCAAAGGCTTATTGATTCTTATACAATCAAAATTATTCGTTCCTTAATGGTTACTTGCGGCATGTATGATGCCTCGGGTGAATTTGCGCTTAGGGTGGGTATACCTGCTAAAAGCGGGGTAGGCGGCGGTATTTTGGCCACCGTGCCTAAACGAATGGGTATTGGTGTTTTTGCCCCGGCTTTGGATTTAAAGGGCAATTCTTTATGTGGCATTAAGGCCTTGGAATATTTATCCGATAAACATGATTTGCATATTCTTTAATTTTTAAGGGTAAATAAACTTCTTACTTATAATAGAAAGGATATTAAAATGATTAATAAATTAACTAAATTTACCATTTTACTTTTAAGCCTGATTACAATTTTAAGCCTAATCAGCGCCTGTGGCAGCTCCGAGGAGGCAATAGAGCCTAATGATCAACCTGCTACAGAACCTAGCGAGCAGATTTCCCCTGCACCTACCGATGATTTTTTTAATCCCCTAAGCGGTTCTACATTTTTATTACCGGGAGCGCAAATCCTCTTTAATGATGATTTTACAATTAGTTATACTAATGATTTTGGCGATAGTTCGGAAGGCGAATATAGTTTGGACGCAAATTATACCGGCATGGCCTTTTTTGAGGGTTATGAGCTACCGATTATGGTAAAAAATAGCCTTTTATTTGTTGATGCCGCAGCAGATGGCCAGTATATCCCGATAATGCGCGCCGAAGGTGAAGATTGGGATTTAGACCCCAATGATAGTTATTCTAGCTTTGATGCAGCTTGGGATAATGATGAAGCTGCTCATAGTATTGTATTAACTTCAAATAATCGCTATATTATTTCCAGCCATGATTTTAGCAGAGAAGGCTCGCATGCCCTTAATCATAGAGAATATAAATTAACCCTCTATTCGGCAGATGCCGAAACTACGGTTAATTTACAGGCTGATTTCTCTTTTTCGATTCCCGATTTACCGGGCACTTTTGTGCAAGTGGAAGAGCCTTATTATACCCTTAATTTTTCCGATTATAGCCCCTTCCCGGACGAAGCTTTTACGGCCGAAACCCTCTTAGGCGCTTGGGATAATGATAATACGCAGCAGAGCATGGTTTTTTATGACGATGGCCAGGTAGAGATATCCTCATATGATAATATCGAAACTGCAACCTATCAATATGATGTTAAAAATAATGAAATTATTATTAGTCATCAAAATGGCGAATATTATGGCTATATCGAAGAAGGGTTTATGGACTTAATATTCCAAGATATAGAAGGCTATTTTTATGATACCGACGAACCATGGTATATACCGGAATCTGCCTATTAGGTTAATTTAAAAAAGAGGCTGCTGCAAATGATAAATATTTGCAGCAGCCATTTTTTTATTGCTTAACTTGATATTTGCTTATTAATACTGCATCTCTTTAAATATTTGCCAATTAATTAAGATTACTTAGTTTAGCAAAATCGGTAACATCAAATACCGAAGCATAAAAACGGCTATCGCCATTTTCATTTACGGCCAGCTTACCATTAAATTGATAGGTATGTATCTCGCCGGATTTTAAGCATAACTGGCCATTTATCTCTAAAGGCGCATAGGGGTCGATTTGCATTTGGCGCAATACATATTCTTTAATCTCTTTTTTACTTTCGGCAGTCATCAATCCTAAGCCCTGATTAGCAAAAAGATCCCTTACCTCTTCCCTGGTATAGCCTATCATCTCAAAGTAATAATCATTGGCCTCTACTATTGTAAATTCCTCGTCGGGCAGGGTAACAATTAAGCCACTGGGCGCAAATGAGCTGGCATATTTAATATCATTAATCCATTTAATAATACTGGCACCCGATGTTTTATTATTGGCATTTTCAATCATCATTGCCCGATATTTTTCTTCAAAAACATCTAGTGGTGTGGGGCGATCATAAAAATAACCTTGGATTGCATCACAATTTAGCGATTTTAACAATTCTACTTGCTCGGCAGTTTCAATACCTTCGGCCACCACATACATGCCCAGATTATGAGCCATTTTAACAATACTATCAATAAGCATATCATCACGACGGGCATTTGTGCCACCCACAAAAAAGCTTCTATCCATTTTTAAAGTATCGATATGCAGGCTTTTAAGCATGCCTAAAGAAGAATAACCTGCCCCAAAATCGTCTATCGAAATTTTAAAGCCATGTTTATGTAAGTCTGCAAATAATTGCTCAATCGTAAAAGCAGTTTCGATTGTGGTAGATTCGGTTAGTTCAATTTCAATATATTCATGTGGTATCTGGTATTTATCAACAATCTCGACCAAGCCATCCACAAAATAGGGGTTTTCTAAATTAAGACGCGAGCAATTAACCGATATAGGCATTTGGCCAAAACCTTCATCCAACCAGCTTTTAAGCCGTATGCAAACATTTTCCAAAATATAATTATCAAGATCAACAATAAAGCCATTGCGCTCGAATAAGGGGATAAAATCATTGGGGAATATCATATTACCATCGTATTCAATCCAGCGTACCAGGGCTTCTGCACCAATTAAAGTATTATCATGTGCGCTAAATTTAGGCTGCAAATAAACTTTAAACTCTTGATTATGCAAGGCATTATTCATTTTGCTGGTTATATCGGCATCGGTTTTAACCTGGTTTTTAAGGGTATCGTCATAATCGCAAACAAATTCGCCCTTGGTGGCTTTAGCTTTTAAATGGGCCAAATTAACTTTAGACATAATATCATCAAAGTTAGTTTCGCCGATTTCGATATGATATCTGCCGATTTTAAAAGTGCCACCATACTCGGCAAGCTCGGGTACAAGCTTATTATAATGGCTATCTACTGCCTGTGCAAAAAAGCTTAAATCGTCAAAAAAGCCATTGCCGGCGAATAAGGCAAATTTATCGCTACCAATTCTAGCCGCAATAAGGCTGGGCTCATTAAAGCTCTCGGCCAATGATTTAACGGTTTTTAAAACATTATCGCCAATATCATAGCCAAACATTTCGTTAATAGCCTTAAAGTTTTCGATATCGATTACAATAATTGAATAATTAGTTTTGGGATTATTTTGTAAAACTGCGCAAACATCTAATCTAAGTTTTGTCATATTGGGCAGCTCAGTAAGCGGATCATAATAGGCCACCTTCATAATTCGCTTATTAGAACGCGACTGAAAAATTGTAACATAAATAACCAAGGAAATAATCGTAATATAAATAAAAATACCTGCTACCTCGAAATAGTTCGAGGCTTTAATCATCTCGCTGCTTAATGAGGACACATGAACATTCATGGCCAAGGCAATATCAGTAAACTCGATTGGATAATAGACCATTACTTTGGGTATATCAAAATACTCATAGTAAAAGCCACCACTTTGTTTATTTTGAATATTAGTTTGCGCCTGCAAAATATTTTCCGGCCCCATCTGCGCAACATCTTCTTCCGGAATAACCACTACATCCAGATGACTTTCGCTGGTAGAAAAAATAATATTCAAATTATTATCAATAAAAAAGACATCGCCTTCATAATCTTTATTTTGCAGGATAATTTCCCAAAAATTGTCAACAGAGACCTCGCTAAACAATACGGCTACCGTTTGATTATTTTTGATAATGGGTACTGCTAAATCAAAGACAATATCCGATGTTTGCAAAGATATATGCGGTTCTTCTATATAAGTTTTATTTTCCAGTGCATGCAAAAAAGACTGATTATCCGAAAAATTGTAATGAATATTATCAGCCGATATTCCATTACCATCAAGTGTTATATAGTAAATACACTCAAACTGATTGGTTTGCAATTGATTATTAAAAAAATCAATTGCAGTATTGCTATCCATATCATTTTGGGCAATACTGTCGGCCAAGAGAATTAAATCCTCTTGGGCCTCTACTAAAGTGCTAACCAAAAGCGTTTGATACTGCTTACCGATTTGTTCCATCTCATCAAAGGTAGATTCGATTACAGCATCATCAACAATTGTACGCACCCCGAATATTAAAAAACCAATAATGATAATTACTAAAGCAACAACTATCGAGATTGTATGTTTAATGATAAAACTCTTAGCGTTCATCAAATTGCCTCCGCAGCACTAATGGCTATATTGGGGAAAGAAAATTTTGATTAGTTAAACTTTACTCCATTATACCAACTTTAACCAATAAAAACAATAGTAATCCATTAAAAAAGAGTTTTTTTGTCGATAATTTTACTTATCTGCGATTAGATATGATTAGTTGATTGCACTTTAAAAGATACACCCAGCCTCGCGGACAAAAAAGTTGTGCCTTAAGCACGCGCCCGCAATCCGAAACGCCCCGACGGTGCGTTCACCGACCACAATGGTACGGCGTTCGGCTTTCGTGCCGATACCGACAAATACGCCTATCTATTAAGGGTAGACCCACAGGACAGCGAAAAGCCGCTCACTATCTTTTGCCACGACAGCAAA
>CAYJBP010000104.1:0-8404 GCA_964368605.1 uncultured Peptococcaceae bacterium
TTTTTAATGCAGAATACAGATCAACTATAATGGCTTATTCAAAATAAGCGTAAGTATAATCACTTTCGCTGCCTAAGTAGAAGCGAACGAAATCATGTAAATCATCGCTGATGGCATAAGGTACTTCGCGAACATGTAGCGGGATAATGCCGGCTTCTTCTAAAAGAATTTGCTCGGCTTCAGCATACATGCTTAAGCGGGTACCTGCATCGGGGAAGGTATTAGCGGTATTTACCAATTCATCATAACGCTCATTGGAGAAACCGCCACCATTTTGAGCATTGGTGCTTACAAAGTAGCTTAAGTAGGTGTAAGGATCATTATAATCGGGCATCCAGCCGGCATAGATTAAATCAAAGATGCCGTCTACACGGTTGCTAAGCATAGCAGGATAGGTAACAATTTCTACCTCTACATTAATGCCTAAATTGCGCATCCATTGATCTTGAGCATTTTCGGCAATGGTACGGGTAGTATTATCGGCAATGGTAATGCTAAAGCTAATTTCCGAAGGATCGGTAATGCCCATGGCATCCATAGCAGCTTGTAAATGCTCTTGAGCTTTATCTAATTCGGCAGTGGTTTGATAAACTTCGATCGGATACTCATCATTGTAAAAACCGTTTTCGCCGGCTACGGCAGGTAATACAAAGCGGGTATGCGGGCTATAGATATTACCGGAAGAAATAGCAATAAACTCTTCACGGTCTAAAGCATAGTTTAAGGCTAAGCGGAAATCTTTATTGCCTAAAATCGGATTATCTTCGCTGGCGATATTAACCGAGAACCAGTCCAAAGCGCCGCTCATAAAGCTTTCCAAATGGCTGCCTTCCGGCAAGGTGGAAGAACCATCAACATAGCTGGCAGCTAAGGCAATCGGGATATCGGCCATATCAAGCTCGCCGGTTTCGAATAAAGCAAAGGCTGCTTGTTGTTCCATAATGCGGATGGTTACTTTATCTAATTTAACAGCATCGGCATTCCAGTAATTTTCGTTCTTTTCCATTACGATAATGTCTTCTAAGCTGTATTCAACTAATTTATAAGGGCCATTGCCTAAAAAGGCTTCAGCACTTAAAGCATATTGATCCCCATATTGCTCTACTAATTCCTGCTTTTGAGGATAAAAAGTAGGCATATCGAGGAAGCTTAGATAATAAGGTGCAGGAGAAGCAAAATCGATAACAAAGGTATAGTCATCGGGAGCGCTTACGCCTAAATCGTCAACAGTCATTTCGCCGCCGGCAATTTCAGCAAAGTTTTTGATTTCATAAAGTACCCAAGAATAGTCCTTAGGATCATCTTGATCGGCTAAACGCTTGAATGCATAAACAAAGTCGTTGGCGGTAATCGGGCTGCCATCGCTAAAGGTTGCATCTTGGCGTAAAGTAAAGGTCATTTGCATATTATCTTCGCTAACAACCCAGCTTTCGGCCACACCGGGCATAACTTCGCCCTCGTGGGTACGGATTAAGCCTTCGCCTAAACCTTTCATTACTACATAAGAAGGTGAAGCATTAAAACGTTGCGGGTCGATAGTAGGAACAGAAGCTAAGCTAAAAGTTAATTCTTGTGCTTGAGTAGCGGCATCGCCTTCGGCGGCATCTTCGCCACCGGCTTCCTCACCAACTGCCGGCTCTTCGGCAGGCTCCTCAGAACCGCCACCACAGGCAGTAAAGACCAACATTGTTGCAAGTAACATCATAACCAATAATAGTGTTGCTTTTTTCATTAAGTATTTCCCCCTTCAAGTTTTTTATTTCTTTGTTGAATTGCTTCAACAAGTATTAAACGAAGTATAGGTGCAGCTTATAAGCAGATCAGTTCTTTATTGGATTTAAACATATTTATCGCACCATCGGCGGTAATATGCATGGTATCTTCAATTCTTACCCCGCCGATACCCGGCAAATATATGCCCGGCTCTACGGTAATAAAGCAGTTTTCTTGTAATTTATAATCGCAAGTGCGGCTCATAAAAGGGATTTCATGAATATCTAAGCCTACGCCATGGCCTAAACCATGACCAAATTGCTCGCCATAACCGGCACTAGTGATATACTCCCTAGCAGCAGCATCTACTGCCGAGCCTAAAATACCGGGCTTCATAATGGCCTCGGCACGCTTATTGGCCTCCAGCACAATGCCATGGATTTTGGCCAATTCTTGATTAGCAGGTTGGCCTAAGCTAATGGTACGTGTCATATCGGCGCAATAGCCTTTGTAGCGGCAGCCAAAATCAAGGGTAATCATATCCCCTGCCTGAACAATTCTTTCGCTGGGTTCGGCATGAGGCAAGCTGCCTCTGGGGCCCGATGCCACAATAATCGGGAAAGAAAGGGTGCAGCCTTGGGCATTGATTTGGCTTGTCATAAACCATTCAATTTCTTTTTCGGTTAAACCGGGGCGCAAATAATCACAAACTGCACTAAAAACAATATCGGTAGAGTTACAAGCCTTAATCAAGGCCTGCTGTTCGCCTTCGTCTTTGGTATAGCGCAGGCTTTCGATTAATTCGGCACTGGGTTTAAATTCGCTATCTTTAAGCATTTCGCTTACTTGCTGATAATGATTAAAGGTTAAATAATTTTTTTCGAAGTATATATTTTTAAGTTGATATTTTTGGCAAGCCTCGCTTAATCTTTCGCCCAAAGATGCCGATGGGCTGCGATATAAAATAACCTCGTAATCGGGGCATTCTTGGGCAGCTTGCTCGGTATAGCGGCAATCGGTGATAAATAGATTGGCAGCACCGCAATCAGTGCCGGTTATTAATAAATACGAATCATGATTAGTATAACCACTCATATAAGTAACATTAGATTCATGGCTAACAAATAGGGCATCAATTTCTTTTTCGGCCATTAATTTACGTAAGCTAGCCAAACGTGTTTTAATTGTCAAAACGCTACCTCCTGTTATTTAGCAGGCATTTTATTAGCATGCCATAATTTTGTAGTATTCTCAAGGTAATAAATTTCGACGAAAGTTATAAAATCCCTTTAAATTGCTAAAACTATTAATTTTGTACTTAAAAAAGGATATTGACTAAAAAAGGCTAATATTTTAAACGGTATTAGTATTTGGGGAGGTTATTTATGCAAAAAACTTTACTTGAATTAAAAGGTTTAAAAAAGCATTTTAATGTTGGCGGTCGTAAGCTATTAAAAGCGGTAGATGGTGTTGATTTTATTATTAAAGAGGGCGAAACACTCGGCTTAGTTGGCGAAAGCGGCTGCGGCAAATCTACCATCGGTCGAACTTTGGTTAAACTTTATGAGCCAACTGCCGGTAAAATCATTTTTGATGGTCAAGATATTACCAAGTTTTCGAAGCTGGATCGCAAGAATTATGCCCGTAAAGCCCAGATGATTTTCCAAGATCCCTATGCATCACTGGATGCCAGGATGACCGTTGGCGATATTATCGGCGAAGGCATCGATATTCACCACTTGGCAACAGGCAAAGAGCGTCAGGAAATTATTTACAGCAATTTGCAAAAGGTTGGCTTAAACCCGGATCATGCCAATCGCTTTCCCCATGAATTTTCCGGCGGCCAACGTCAAAGAATCGGTATCGCTCGCTCTTTGGCAATTAATCCGCAGTTTATCGTTTGCGATGAGCCTATTTCGGCTCTTGATGTGTCTATTCAAGCCCAAATTGTTAATTTATTGATTCAATTACAAGAGGAAATGAAGCTTACTTATTTGTTTATCGCCCATGATTTAAGCATGGTTAAGCATATTTCCGATCGGGTTGGCGTTATGTATTTAGGCAAGCTAATGGAATTAACCACCAGCTCCGAGATGTACAAAAACCCACAGCATCCTTATACCAAGGCTTTATTCTCGGCCATTCCGGTAGCCGACCCCGTTTTCGAGCGCGAGCGTCAGCGCATCATCCTCGAAGGCGATGTGCCCAGCCCCATCAACCCCCCTTCGGGTTGCCGCTTCCGTGGTCGCTGTCAATATGCCATGCCCATTTGCGCCGAGCAAGAACCCGAATTAAAAGAAATTGCCCCCGATCATTTTTCGGCTTGCCATTTGTAAAATATCAAATTAGTTTCCCCTTCAAGAGGCTTGGCCGATTGAGGGGGATTTTTTTTTGAGTCCAGCCCCAAACCCCGCGATTTTTTAAAAAAATCGATAAATTACTTTTAAGTGAATTTTTTGTTCACCAAACTATCAGCTTATTTCCCTTGTATCTCCACTCTTGTTTTGCTACACTTAAATCAAATATCGAAAGGATGTACAAAAAATGAATAAACCTCGCAAACCACTGCTTTATTATTGGTCTATCGCCATGCTTATTATTTTGGCCATCAATATTTTTGTGGTACCTCTTTTTTCCGGCTCGGCCATTACCACCGTTACTTATGATGTTTTCCTCGATGATTTGAAACAAAAGAAAATCAGTGAAGTGCAAGTTATGGAAGAGGCCATCTATTATACTTTAATCAGTGATGAATCGGCCGCCACCGAGCAGGAAAGCTCTATGTTTGCTCAGGAAAATGTTTATGGTACCGTACGCATGAATGATAGCTCGCTGGTCGATCGTCTTGATCAAGCCGATGTTAAATTTACCGAATCCCTGCCAAAAGAGCCTAATCCCCTCTTTAATATGATTATCAGCACCATAATTATGGTTATTATTCTTAGCCTGCTGTGGCGCTTTGTAATGAGCAAGATGATGAATAAAATGGGCGGCGGTAATGCCATGGCTTTTGGTAAATCTAATGCAAAGATTTATGTTAAAGCCCAAACCGGTATTACTTTTGCCGATGTAGCCGGCCAAAACGAGGCCAAAGAAGCATTGGACGAAATTGTAGACTTTTTACATCATCCCCAAAAATATGCTGAAGTTGGTGCTAAAATGCCCAAAGGTGCGCTTTTAATCGGCCCTCCCGGCACCGGCAAAACCTTGCTGGCCAAAGCTGTTGCCGGCGAAGCCGATGTGCCTTTTTTCTCGATATCCGGCTCGGAATTTGTAGAGATGTTTGTGGGAATGGGGGCTGCTAAAGTGCGTGATTTATTTAAGCAAGCCAATGAAAAAGCCCCTTGCATTATCTTTATTGACGAAATTGATACCATTGGTAAAAAGCGTGATAGCAATGGTATTGGCGGCAATGATGAGCGTGAGCAAACCTTAAATCAGCTATTGACGGAAATGGATGGTTTTGATGCTAAAAAAGGTGTAGTTATTTTAGCAGCAACCAATCGTCCGGAAACCTTGGATAAAGCTTTATTGCGGCCCGGCCGATTCGACCGTAGAGTGCCTGTTGAATTGCCGGATTTGGAAGGCCGTGAAGCTATTTTAAAAGTTCATTCCCAAAAGGTAAAAATCGACGAAAATATTAATTTTAATGCCATTGCCCGTGCCACTGCCGGAGCATCGGGAGCCGAGCTTGCCAATATCGTTAACGAGGCCGCTTTAAGGGCGGTAAGAATGGGGCGTAATTTAATCGAGCAAAATGATTTAGAGGAAAGTGTAGAAGTGATTATCGCCGGTTATCAGCGCAAAGGTAAGGTAATTTCTCGCCATGAAAAAGAGATTATCGCCTATCACGAAATTGGCCATGCCTTGGTTGCCGCCTTGCAAAAAAAGTCGGCACCGGTACATAAAATTACAATTATCCCCCGTAGCTCCGGCGCTTTAGGCTATACAATGCAGCTGGAAGAAAGCGAAACATTTCTTTTAGATAAAGAAACCGCCTTTAATAAAATTGTTACCTATACAGCAGGCCGTGTAGCCGAGGAAATTCAGTTTAATTCGATTACTTCCGGCGCCAGTAATGATATTGAGCAGGCCACCAAAATAGCCAGAGCCATGATTAGCCGTTATGGCATGGATGATAATTTAGGCATGGTTGCCTTCGAAACGGTAACTAATCCTTACTTAGGTGGCGATAGCACCTTAAGCTGCTCTGCTCAAACCGCTGCCAAGATTGACGAGGCTGTAATCAAGCTGATTAAAGATGCCCATGATAGCGCCTATAAAATTATCAGCCAAAACAAGGAAAAAATGACAGAAATCGCCAATTATCTACTGGAGAAAGAAACCATTAGCGGCGATGAATTTATGGCTATTCTTAATAATGATTTAATCGCCCCAATCAAGGAGGATTAATAAGTGAAATATTTAGTTATTGGTGCAGGCGGCACAGGTGCTTGTATAGCAGGCTATTTAGCTAAAATAGGCAAAGATGTAACCCTAATTGCCCGTAATCGGCATCTGGAGGCTATTAAAAAAGAGGGATTGATTATTAAGCGCCCACATGATACTTTAAATATAAGCCTTAAGGTGCAAAATGAGCAAGAATATACTGATAAGGCCGATATCATCTTTATTTGTGTTAAATACTATTCGCTGGCAGAAATCTATGATTTAACCCTTAAGGCCGCCCATGCCGATACGATAATTATACCGGTGCTAAATGTTTATGGTAGCGGCGAAAAAATGGCCGCCGACCTAAAGCGGGAGGTTTTAAATGGTTGTATTTATATAGATGCCGCCATCGAGGATTATGGGATTATCAAGCAAAGCGGCAACATTTTTAGGGTAGTATATGGCCGCTTAGATGGCGATATCAGCTCCCCTGCCCTTAATCAAGTAAAGGCTGATTTAGAAGCAGCCGCAATTGATGTAATCTTCTCGGCCGATATCAAAAAGGATACTATGCAAAAGTTTGCTTTTATCTCGCCGATGGCCTCGGTAGGTGCTTATCATCAAGCCACTATTGCCGATATCAAAAAAGAAGGGCCGGTGCGGCAAGACTTTATCAATGCCACGCAGGAGATTATTAACCTAACCAAAGCTATGGCTATTGAAATTGCCCCCGACACAATCGAGGCCAATTTGAAAATTATCGCTAATTTAGCCGATTATGTAACAGCCTCTATGCAAAAAGACCTGGAAAAAGGCGGCCAAAGCGAAATCGACGGCCTATTATTCCAAGTAGTACGCTGGGGCGAGCAATATGGGGTAGATATTCCCACTTATTGCAAACTAGCCCAAAAGTGGTCATAATTAATAAAAAACCATCTGCAACAAATGCAGATGGTTTTTTTTGTTTAGTTACTGGCAAAATTCGACAAGTTTCTTCCTATTATAATACACAAGTTTCTATTAAGTAATCTCGCCCTAATCTTCATCGATGGTTTGCTCTATATATACAAATTTTAAATCACTTGCCTTGTTAATTTTTTCAAAAATTTGGACGCCATAGCCTTTATTATTTAAGCTATTGATATTGTCACAAATAATAGCAAAAAGCATTAAGCGTATCAATATTTGGCGGCGGCAGCCAAAACAGTTTTTAGCGATGGCCAATTTTATTACTTTACTTACTTGTAAGTTGACGCAAAAAGTGTTACAATATAATTAGGCTGAAGCAAAAACATATTTTTTGCGGCCTATATAATATGCTTACCAAAAACAGCAAAGAATATTGCTGTTTTTAGCCAATTATGCAAAAAGAGTAAGCCTTAGCCATCCATAGCTTAAAATAATTGGCTTTTTGGGCAAGCAATTAATAATATCAAATAGGCAAGCTAATCATGCCGGAAAGAGATAAAATAATGGCAACTATTTTATTAGTAGAAGATGATGTTAATATAGTTTATATCAATAGAGCTGTGCTTGTTGACGAGGGTTATACGGTATATTCTGCCTTAACAGCTAGCGATTGCCAAAAAATATTGGCTGCCCATACTATTGATTTAGTTGTTATGGATATTAATTTACCCGATGGTAATGGCATAGATTTATGCCGCAGCATTAGGCATAATTATAATTTGCCAATTCTATTTTTAACGGCTTTGGACGAAAATAGTGATATTATTAAGGGGCTGGATGCAGGCGCTTATGATTATCTGACCAAGCCTTATGATTTAGGGGTATTTTTAGCCCGCATCAAGACCAGATTGCGCGATTTACAACCCAATTTGACTACAACCCTAAGCATCGATAAATTGCATTTAGAGATGATTGCCAGCAAGGCCTTTTTTGATGGCGAGGATTTACTATTAACTAAGCATGAGTTTTTTCTTTTATGGCTTTTGATTGAAAAAAGAGGCCAAACTATTGGCCGAGATGAATTAGTTACTAAGATTTGGGGCTGCTCTGAAAGCAGTAATTATAATGCTTTGAGGGTTTTAGTATCTCGGGTTAAAATTAAATTAGCCAATATTGGGGCACCTTTTGAGATTATAACTAAAAGAAGTACAGGTTATATGCTGCAAGCTTGATTTGAGTTTTTGATATCTAAAAAAAGATGCTTTGACAAGTTTTGTCAAAGCATCTTTTTTTTGTTCTTTGTTGCCTGTTGTTTGCTGGGTTGTAGGTTATTTACATTTATTGGCGGATATTTTTGTTTGTTTTGTTTCTTGGGTTGTAAATTTTTTTG
>CAYJBP010000105.1:0-6672 GCA_964368605.1 uncultured Peptococcaceae bacterium
TGGCGGTGGCAAAACCATAGCCTTCTACATAAACCTTGCTGCCCAAAGGGATAACATTAGGGTCAACGGCAATCTGCCCTCTGGTAGGCCAGGTGCCGGTGGCGGTGGTATTACCCGTCCAGGTATAGGCTGTCGATTCCATGGTTAATGCTCTGGTATAACTAAATGATACCCCATCGCTGCTAACCGCCTGAGCCGTACCGGCTGTACCATCGGCTGTAAGTACAGTTTCGGAACCATAGGCAATCATCGTTACCCCGGGGCTGGTGATGGCATTGGTGGCGATAATTTCGCGGCTAATTTCTACGCCATCTTGATAGGTAATTTGAATTATATTCTCTTCTTCGCCCGGCTCGCCTTCTTCGATAACTTTGGTTTCACCAACTGCCAGGCTGGGATCCTCAAAACGCTCTTCTAAAGGCTCTACCGGCACTAATTCGGTAATTGTTTGATGATGAATGCGCTGAACAGTAATAGTTTCGCCACCAACCAAAACGGTATCTAAAGGCAGAGATATAATGTCGGAAGCACTTAAAACCAAGCCGGCCTGGCTAATTGCCTCGCTTACTGTTTGGCCTTGAAAATCAAGCTGATACTGATTTTCGCCGATAATAATGGTAAGCATAATCGGCGATTTTATAGTAATATGCAGGCCATCGCTAAGCTCTGTACTTAATTCCGGGGTAACAGTATCCTCGGAATTGGGCTTAATCCCCTGCTCTACCAATAATTCGCCTACTGTTGTGGCCATAGTATACACTTGTTGATACTCGTCATCGATTTGAATACCCACCGCCATTTGCGGTAAAGTTGCCCCCTTGGTGACGGCCTCATCGGCCACAGTATTATCGGCAATGGCAAAAGATTGATAAAGTAAAACCACGCTAATCGCCAAAACACAAACAATCAAACAGGCTGTAACTAGGGATTTGTTTGAGATTTTTTTAACATTTGCACCTGCGAATTTAAAACCGCCATCGCTGGCTTTAGCTGCCGGCAAAGGGGCATATTTGGGTTTAGATACTGCTATTTCAGCAGCTTTGGGCTTGGGTATAGGCTTATTTGCTACTGTTGCCGATTTGGGCTCCGAAATGGCAGCCTTTGCCGTTGCGATAGGCTTAGCCGGTAAAGCCGATTTATCCTTAACTGTGGTGCTAGTAGCGGCGGCTGCCTGAGGGGCTTCTGCCGCATTCTTGGGCATTTTGGCCTGCTTAGTTGGCTTAACCGTATTAAGCGGCTTGACGCTTTTATTCGGCTTAGCCATCTTATTTTTAGCAGCCGGCTGCAAAGAGGGAGACTGTTTAGCCAATTTAGCCGAGCTAATTTCGCCCAATTCGGTGGTTTTTAGCTGCACGCTAGTCGACTTTTTCATAGTTGATTTCACTCCAATTAAAGCTATTTTTGCACATAAAACTTAATCAACACACTTTATATGGTATATATAATATGCACGTACATGGATAATTGTACATGTTTTTTAGTATTTAGTCAAATATTAGCAACTTTAGCTGCCATTTTAATTATAAATATTTTTTTAATGGGATTTGCTATTTAGTGAATAATATGGTACAATAATTAACAAGTGATTATTATATGCCTCTTTTAACTAGCCAAAAATTCTCAGTACCGAGGCAATAGAGAATTTTTGATGGCAGGATTATCCTAAATATGCTGCTAAATTTATTATGATAACCTATTTAACGGCATATTTAAATCCTAATTAAAAAACAAATAAAGAGGTATAATATGATTGGTTTGGGTACAATTATCAATTTTAGTGCAGTTATTTTGGGCGGTATTATTGGTATCTTGTTTAAAAAAGGCATTAATGAACAAATTCAAAAAACATTGATGCAGGCTTGCGGCGTGGCCGTAATTTTTATTGGTATAAGCGGAACTTTAGAGCATATGCTGATAATTAGCGATAATTCTATTCAAGTTCAGGGCACGATGCTATTAATATTTTCGCTGGTTATCGGTACTATTATTGGTGAATTGCTCAAAATTGAGCAAAAAATGGATAATCTGGGTACTAAAATTAAAAAAATTGCTAAAAGGGAAAATGATAGCCTTTTTGTAGATGGTTTTGTTAATGTTTCCCTTATTATTTGTGTAGGAGCAATGGCCATTGTGGGATCAATTCAAGATGGTATCAATGGCGATTATTCGATGTTGGTAGCCAAATCGATTTTAGATTGCATTATTGTGATGGTTTTTGCCTCTACTTATGGTATTGGGGCGGCTTTTGCGGCTATTCCTATTCTTTTATATCAAGGGGCTATCACCTTAATTGCCGCTTTTGCCGGTTCTTTTGTTAGCGATCAATTATTGGCTGATTTAAGCTTTATCGGTTCGGCCTTGATTTTTTGCGTAGGTGTTAATGTTGCTTTTGGCAAAAAATTTAAGGTAGCCAGCATGTTGCCGGCTATTCTTATTCCTGTTTTTAGGCTGATTATTTTAGGGTTAAGTTAACCCTAATTAAAAATAAAGGAGGAATGTTTATGTTCAAAAAGCTGCTACCTGTATTGATTTTGTCATTATGCTTTATTCTGGTTCTACCCTTTACAGCTTTGGCCGATCACCATTTGGGCGAGGCCGAACAAAAGGCCGAGGCTTTAAAATCGCTGGATTTATTTAAAGGAGTAAGCGAAACTGATTTTGATCTTAACCGTGCCCCTACCCGTGTGGAGGCTTTGGTAATGTTCATCCGTTTACTGGGCGATGAGGAAGAGGCTTTAAATGTAGCTCCTTTGCATCATTTTAATGATGTTCCTGATTGGGCAGGCCCTTATGTTGGCTATGCTTATGCTCGTGGTTATGCCAATGGTATTTCGGCCACCGAGTTTGGTTCATCAAACCCTGCTACTGCCGATATGTACTTAACTTTTATCCTAAGGGCTTTGGGTTATGATGATAGCATGGGCGATTTTAGCTGGGATCAAGCTGTTGAATTTGGCCAACAAATAGGCATTTACCCTAGCAATTTAGACCCTAATAATTTTTTACGTGCCGATGCGGTTATTATTGCCTGGCAAACTTTATTTACCCATACCAAAGATGGCAGCATAATTATGCATGATTTTTTAATGGAATTCCATCGCCTATTTGACGAAGCTCAATTTGAGGCAGCCAAACTAATTGCCGAACAAGCACCTGCTACTAATCCTACCCCTCCGGCAACCGACTCGGAAATTATAAACACCCGTAGCATTAATTCGCAAGTTTTTGCTAATTTGGCTGTAGGCGACGAAGTCCCTAATATGTATAAAAACTTATATGGGGTTTGGAATAGTGATACTGATAATTTATTCTTTACCTTTTTAAATCATCCGGAAATTCCCAGCCAAAAAACCATGGTTATGGCGGCCTATTATTCCAGCTCTTTTTATCCGCATCCGCCCGAAATAACAGGTTTTACCTATTTGGGCGATAATATGGTGCAAGTTAATCTTTATGTGCCGGCCTATCAACCGCTGGAAGAAGGCTTATTTGAAGCATCCCCCGAAGAATACTTTAATGTAATTTTAAAGTATAATCCTGCCAGCCCCAATGCTTTATCTGTATTGGTAAATGGTGAGGTAACTGCCACCTTTTATTATGCCGGAATCAGTGTAGACGAAGGCTTGGCACAACATGATATCCTCTTCCCTCTTCCCCAATATTAAACTTTAGCTTATAATTAAAACAGGCTATCGCAATTTGAAAAAATTTGCGATAGCCTGTTTTTGTTTTTCCTTCTTTGCACCTTAGCTTTGCCTACCCTAAACCTTGGTTTGGCTTTCTTAAGCCTAAGCTTTACTAATAGCTTGCTTTGCTTAGGGCACTTCATTTTTATTTGCCTTGCAAATAAAAATAGCAGCTATCTTTCAATTTTATCAATTCTAACTCCAATTATTACCTTTTTTAGGGGTTGCTTCTCCCCTGCTTTTGTATTCTTTTAACTAATTGAAAGAAATTATGATCAAAAGATTAAAAGATTAAAAGATTAAAACCATTACTTTTTGAAAAAAGTAATACAAAAACTTTTAAAAATATGGGGGCTGTCATTTTGTTTTTGACAGCCCCCGTATTTTATTTCTGTAAATTTTTTGCCTTTTGCGCTTGCGCTCTTTTAGTTAGGCGATAGCCGTCTTTATCGGCAACCGTTATGCCGGCAAAAGCCAAAATTGCAACTATAATCGGCATACTATAATTAAAAATTGCATAAGGGAAATACTCAAAAGTGCTAACACCCAAAGTTGTTAAAATATAAACACCACAAGTATTCCACGGTATAAGCGCCGAAGTTACTGTACCACCACTTTCTAAAGCATTCGATAATGTTTTAGGATGCAAACCTTGCTTTTTATAGGTTTCGGCATACATTCTGCCCGGCACCACTACCGATATGTACTGCTCCGGCATAGTTGCATTGCTAACAATACAGGTAGCCTCGGTGCTCACAACCAAAGCGGCCGGCTTTTTGGCAAGAACTAATAATTTTTCAACCAATACCTCCAATTGCTTGGTTTTTTCCATAATACCACCAAACATCATCGCAATAATGGTTAAAGATATCGAATACATCATATTATTTAAACCGCCGGAGGTTAATAAATCATCCAAATCAGCAATGCCGGTACTGCTTTCAAAACCATTCATCCCCGCATTTAAATAAGAACCAAAATCCGTATCGCCTTGGAAAATTAAACCGCAAATTACACCGGCAATAATCCCCAAAGTAATACCGGGAATAGCAGGAACTTTAAAAGCAACAGCCACAATAACAATCAAGGGCGGCAATAATAAAATAGGATTAATATTGAAAATAGATAAAATACCATCAGTCATTGCCGTAACCATACTCATATCGGCACCGGCACTATCACCGCCATATCCGGCACCAATGATGCCAAAGAAAATTAGGCTGATAGTATAGGCAATTGCCGTTGGTAAAATCATAAACTTAACATGAGTAAAAACATCTGTGCCTGCCATACCGGCCGCTAAATTGGTAGTATCGGATAAAGGCGACATCTTATCGCCAAAATAAGCACCTGCCAATACCGCACCTGCCGTAATAGGTGCCGGTATATCTAGGCCAACGGCAATGCCCATCAAGGCCAAACCCATGGTAGCCATAGTTCCCCAAGATGTACCGGTTGCCAATGATGTAATAGAACAAATCAAAACGGTAGCCACCAAAAATATCGAAGGGGAAAGTATTTGCAAACCATAATAAATCATCGCCGGCACAACCCCGGCAGTTAGCCATACCCCTACCAAAATGCCCACAATTGCCAAAATAATTACCGCTTGCAAGGCATTATAAATTCCGTTCATCATTGCTTTTTCAATAGTATCCCAATCATAGCCCAAATAAAGCGCCATCAAAGCGGCCGCAATAACACCTATAAACATCGGTACATGCACATCAACACCATAATATAAAATACCAACCGACATAACTATTATTAAAATAATAAATGTAATAAGTGCATGATATACTTTTACCTGCTTAATAGGTTTGCTAGCCTTTTGCTTGTTTTCTGTCATAAAACATACTCCTTTTTATTTGTTTTTTTAGAACTACTGCCCTCCTCATAGTTTATAATTATAAGCAATTATAGCATAAAAATTAGCTTTTGTACAGTTTTTTTTAATAAATATTAATAGTGGCTTAATTTCTATTTTTTACTTGCATTGTTGTCTATAATATAATATAATATATTATATATTGCATAAACATAAATAGAAATGAGGGATTTTATGAAAAAGCGATTAAGCAAGTTATGGTTATTATTTTGTATAGTTATTAGTTTAGGCCTTCTAAGCGCCTGCGGGGGCGAAGAAGCGGCCACAGATCCGGCCAATAATCAGCCAGCAGATCAAAATCAAGAAAATACCAATACCAGTGATATGCTTGATTCTATTACCGATGCTGCTCAAAATTCCCAAAATGCAGATGCCACCCCTACACAAGATGCCGAAGCACCTGCAACAAATCCTAATGCCGAAACTGCGCCCACAGAAGCAGCCCCCTTATTAGAAACAGCCCCCGATCCGGAAACTGCTCCTACGGAAGCCGCCCCCTTATTAGATTCTGCCCCGGATACCGATCCTGCGCCTCTGCCTGAAGATATGGTAACGTTTTTGATAGGCAATTGGGATAATAGCCAAGTTAGCTTAAGCCTGGTTATCAATAGTGGCGATAATGTAATAGTTCATGATCAATTCCAGGGCAAGGAAGCCAGAATAAGCTATAGTGATTCTACCGGCCAATATACCTTGCATCATAATAATCATAATTATGTGGGCAATTTCGACAGAAATGGCGATTTGTTTTTTGAAGGTATCGATGGTGTATTTACTCGCGTAACCACCCCTACATATATTCAGCCATCGGCTCCTACAGCGCCCAGCACTAATCATAATAATGATCCTATTTATAATCCTGGTTATTCTTATTACTATTACCCTTACTATTACCCTTATTATTACCCCTACTATTATCCTTATTATTCATATTATTACTACCCCAGCTATTATTACTATTAAAAATAAGGGGCTGCAGCTTAATTAGGGCTGCAGCCCCTTATTTTGCATCAAGAGCCAAAGAATTTGCATAAATTCTAAAAGTTTTTGTATTACTTTTTTTCCAAAAAGTAATGGTTTTAATCTTTTGATCTTAAT
>CAYJBP010000105.1:6772-8281 GCA_964368605.1 uncultured Peptococcaceae bacterium
CTTAATTTCTTTCAATTACTAAATATAACATATATGTAAGCAAGTAAAGGCATAGATATAGCAGCAATAACCTTGGATAGAATTGCTACAGTTGAAAGAAAGCTGCTATTTTTATTTGCTGCGCAAATAAAAATAAAGTGCCTTACAGCAAACAAGATATTGGCAGCCCCTGAGGCTTAAAAACGCAAAGCCCATAGCCTAAAGCAAGCAAACCGAACATCTAAACAAGCAACCCCGCCCTAAAAGTATAGCAATCCCGGGCAGGCAGTAAAACAAAAAAAAGGCTGTCGCAATTAAAAATAATTGCGACAGCCTAAACTTAAAACATATTAAACAGCCTGCTCTGCTGTTTCGGCATAAACGCTAACTTGCTTACGCTTTTTATCTTTACGTTCAAAACGAACTTTCCCGTCGATGGTGGCAAATAGGGTATCATCTTTACCTATACCAACATTATTGCCGGGATGAAAACGAGTGCCTCTTTGACGTACGATAATACTACCGGCAGTTACAAATTGGCCGTCACCGCGCTTTAATCCTAGTCGTTGCGCTTGTGAGTCGCGTCCATTACGTGAACTACCTCCCGCCTTCTTATGAGCCATACCATCCCACCTCCTTATTGACCAAAATGGTTTATTTTATTAAGCATTAATTTTTTCGATTTGCAATTTAGTAAATGGTTGACGATGGCCGTTTTTAGTACGGATATTCTTTTTCGGCTTATACTTAAATACGACAACTTTTTTACCTTTGCCATGATTAAGAACTTTGCAGTCTACGCTGGCATTAGCCACATACGGAGCGCCTGCATTAAGCTTATCATTATCATAGATGGCGATTACTTTGTCGATTTTGATATTGCTATCTTCGTCAACTTGAAGTAATTCAACATTGATGATATCACCCTCGGCAACCTTATACTGTTTGCCGCCGCTTTCGATAATTGCGAACAATTGTTGCACCTCCCTCATTTAAAGTCTCGCCCGATTTTGGCGGCCTAAGCACTTAAGCCAGATCGGAGCGGCTTGACAACATTAAGATTTTATCATATAATAGTGATATTGTCAATAAGGGCAGCTAAAATAAATTATTAAAAATTATTTTAAAAATATTTAAAATTTATGTTGACAAAAGGCAATTTTATTGCTATAATAACTTTTGTCAGCCATGCCGACGTAGCTCAATTGGCAGAGCAGCTGATTTGTAATCAGCAGGTTGCGGGTTCGAGTCCCATCGTCGGCTCCAACCGTTTTTTAACCGGGTTGATAATTATGGAGGAGTTCCCGAGTGGCCAAAGGGAGCAGACTGTAAATCTGTTGGCACCGCCTTCGTTGGTTCGAATCCAGCCTCCTCCACCAATAAAAGCCCCTACTAAGGGGCTTTTATTACCAACTTAATATCGCGGAGTGGAGCAGTTGGTAGCTCGTCGGGCTCATAACCCGAAGGCCGTAGGTTCAAGTCCTGCCTCCGCAACCACCAGCTTGAAGCTGGACACAATTTCGCGCTCTA
>CAYJBP010000106.1:0-8249 GCA_964368605.1 uncultured Peptococcaceae bacterium
TGTTTTGGCTTCGCCAAAAGGCGCCGGTTTTAAGCCGCTTTTTTACTTCCCTTTAATTTTGCCATAATAAGAGCCGTCATCCCTAATAAAATTAGTGATGACGGCTTATTTGTGTGCTTATTACTGTTTTTTGGGGCGGCTTAAAACCTTTTTTTAAGACCTTGGGGGCGCAGCCCCCAATACCCCTGCGATTTTTTGTAAAAAATCGAGTAAAACTCTATTTTTGTTGATATGTGTCTAGGAAGGTGGCTAACTTGTCGATGGCTGCCTTTAAATCCTCCATTTGCGGTAGGAATACTACCCTAAAATGGTCGGGGCTTGGCCAATTAAAGCCGCTGCCTTGAATTAAAAGCACCTTTTGAGCATGAAGGAAATCCATAGCAAATTGTTGGTCATCTTTAATATTAAATTTAGCAATATCAATTTTGGGGAAAATATATAAAGAACCGCTCGGTTTAACCGCACTAATCCCGGGGATATTGTTTAAGGCCTCGTAAACTAGGTTGCGCTGCTCATAAAGACGGCCGCCCGGTTGGGTTAAATAGGCGGTATCATCTTGGGCTAAGGATGCCGGAACCACGGTTTGCGCCAAAACATTGGAGCAAAGACGCATCGACGACATCGTATCTAGGCCTTCGATAAAATCTTTAGCTTTAGATTTATCACCGCTAATAACCATCCAGCCACAACGATAACCGCAAACAATATGCGATTTGCTTAAACCATTAAAGGTAATACAGGTTAAATCGGGAGCCAATGAACCAATCGAAATATGCTCGCCTTCATAAACAATACGATCATAAATTTCGTCGGAGAAAATCATTAGGCCGTGCTCTCTAGCAATTTCTACGATATCGGTTAATACCTGCTTGCTGTATAAAGCGCCGGTAGGATTATTGGGGTTGATGATAACGATAGCCTTGGTTTTGGGGCTGATTTTTTTGCGGATATCGGCTAAATCGGGATTCCAATCGGCGGCCTCATCGCAATGATAATGGATAACATTACCGCCTGCTAAAGTGCCGGAGGCCGTCCATAGCGGATAGTCCGGAGAAGGTATTAAAATTTCGTCGTCGGGATTTAATAAGGCTTGCATGCACATGGTAATTAATTCGCTAGCGCCATTGCCTGTATAAATATCATTTTCGGTAATATTAGGTAGGCCTTTGCCTTTATGATAAGCTAAAATAGCTTCTCTAGCTGCTATTATGCCTTTAGAATCGGAATAGGCTTGTGCCTTGTATATTCCCTCTTTTAAAGCTTCAAAAAGGCTTTCGGGGGCATTAAAACCAAAAATGGCCGGGTTGCCAATATTAAGCTTAAGCACTTTTTCGCCGGCAGCCACCATTTTATCGGCCTCAGCAGGTACTACTCCTCTAACTTCATATTTAACATTATTAAGTCGTTCCGATTTGATAAAATCCCTCATCTTTTTTCCTCCTCAATTTTTATAGGTCTTAACTGAGTTTAGTATACCATATCAGTTAACTTAATGCAAATACATACTACAAAATGTCAATGTTTTAATTTGCTTATTTCTTTAAAACATTAAAGGGATGACTTATGGCGCAACTAGAGGCAAGTTTAGGCCTTATTGCCAAAAACTTGCTGGAATAATAATTTGCCTGTTGGCGTTTGCGCTAAGCCACCCTGGGCGGTTTCTTTTAAAGATGGATGCAGGGCATCGCCCACTTTTTTCATGGCAATGATAACTTCGTCAACGGGGATAATGCTTTTAAGGCCTGCTAAGGCCATTTCGGCCGCAGTTAGGGCATTGGCAGCACCTGCTGCATTGCGGTAAATACATGGTATTTCTACCAGGCCTGCTACCGGGTCGCAAACCAGACCCATCATATTGTTTAAGGCAATAGCTACCGCATGGCCGATCATTTGAGGGCTGCCTCCGGCTAATTCTACGGCCAAAGCCGCCGCCATGGCCGCCGCCGAGCCGATTTCGGCCTGGCAACCACCCTCGGCACCGGATATAGAGGCTTTATTGGCAATAATCATACCGATGCCGCCTGCGGTAAACATGGCCATAATCGCCTGCTTATCGCTAAAATCATACTGCTCTTTTAAGGCAAATAATACCCCCGGCAATACGCCGCAAGAGCCGGCCGTGGGGCTGGCTACAATTTTGCCCATCGCCGCATTATATTCGGCAACAGCCAAGGCATAACTGACAGCCTTGGGGATTAATCCACCGCATAAGCTGCTGCTTAAATGCTGATTAAGTAAATATGCATCACCGCCGCTTAGGCCGCTTGTTGATTTGATATCCTTATTTAAGCCCTGCTTAATCGAATTAGCCATAACTTGGTAATTAATATCCATGTTATGATATAGTTCTTCGGCATTGATTTCCATGGCTTTAGCCTGCTCGGCAAAGATTAAATCGGAAATTAAATGCCCTTCTTGCTCGGCCAAAGCTATTAATTCGGCCAAGGATTGATAAGTTATCATGGTTTAACCTCCTAATTTATATGGGTTTAACGATAATACAATCATTAACATGCTTAATTTGCAGGATTTTTTGGCGCAAATCGTGGTTGGCCTGGCCATCAATTTCGATGGTAACTAGGGCATTGCCGCCTTTTTTATCTCTGGATAGGCTTAAATTAGAAATATTAAGCCCGGTTTCGGCCACCAGGCCGGTAATTGCGGCTACCAAGCCTGCCTTATCATCATGGGGAATGATAATGGTAGTATTTTGTGCCGAAAAATTTACCTTTTGGCCATTAATTTTATTGATTTGAATATTGCCGCCGCCAATCGAAGCCCCTTCTAATTCTATGCTATGGCCGGTTTCGGCAATTAGCTTAATTAAAACGGTATTGGGATGAGCATTATCGATGGTAGTGGGGATAAACTCGATATCTATGCCTAATTCGGCGCATTTTTCCAGGCTGGTTCTAATGCCTTCATCATCGGGATGCATGCCTAAAATACCGGCAGCTAAGGCTTTGTCGGTGCCATGCCCCTTATAGGTTTGGGCAAAAGAACCATGTAAAAAAATGCGGGCTTTTTTAACAGGGCTGCCTAAAAGCGAACCGGCAATTAAGCCAATGCGTACTGCCCCACCGGTATGCGAGCTGGAAGGGCCAATCATCACCGGACCCAAAATATGAAAAATATTCAACATTTTAATCAACCCTTTCATTATTATCCTGATGACTGCTATTAAAAGTGTTATTCTTGGCCGAGTAGGGGTTGATATTGGGCTTAGGTGGCTGATTATCATTGGTATTATGAAGCATAGCGCTTAGCACAAAAGTAATAATTGCCGGCCAAATAAACCAAACTGCCAATGCAATTTGCCAAATAATCGAGGGAAAGTTAAGCCATTTGCTTAAGCCAAAACAAATTAGGGCAATGGCTGCCCACTCGGAATGAAAAATTATATTAATAATGTATGATAATAGAATACCATGATCTTTAGATGCTTGACGGCGCATAAATTTCCTCCTTAATATACTATAAAATTATTATAATATAAAACTATTATTTTTGCAAATGTGCCTTTTGGCACATTTATAATTTTAGCTGGTTTTGTTATAATGTAGATAAGTATTTGATTTATAAAAAAAATGTGCTATAATAAACATAATTATTTAAAATAAATATCAATAAGGAGGAATATTTATGGGTTTGATTAAAGCTATTACCGGTGCAGCCGGTGGGGTTTTGGCCGATCAGTGGAAAGAGTTTTTCTATTGCGAAGCCTTGCCTAATGAAGTTATCGTTCGTAAGGGTCAAAAAAATGTAGGAGGGCGCAGCTCTAATACTAAAGGGGAGCCAAATATTATTTCTAATGGTTCGGTTATTGCCGTGGCCGATGGTCAATGCATGATTATCGTTGATAATGGTAAAGTTACCGAATTATGCGCCGAACCAGGCGAATTTACTTATGATACCTCTACCGAGCCTTCTATTTTTCATGGCGGCTTAGGCGAAGGCATTAAGCAAAGCTTTATGAATATCGGTAAACGCTTTACCTTTGGTGGCCAGCCCGGCAAAGATCAACGCATTTACTATTTTAATACCAAAGAGATTATGGGCAATAAATATGGCACACCCAGCCCGGTACCGTTTAGGGTTGTCGATAAAAATGTAGGCCTTGATATCGATATTGCTATTCGCTGCCATGGTGAATACTCTTATAAAATTACCGACCCCATGCTCTTTTATACCAATGTTTGCGGTAATATCAGCGATGATTATAATCGTGCTCAAATTGATGGCCAATTAAAAAGCGAATTGATGACTGCCCTACAGCCGGCCTTTGCCAAAATTTCGGATATGGGTATTCGTTATAGCTCTTTGCCCGGCCATACTATGGAATTGGCCGATGCCTTAAATGATGTTCTTTCTAAAAAATGGGGCGAATTACGTGGTATTAAAATTCACTCCTTCGGTGTATCTTCGGTTAAAGCCTCGGAAGAAGATGAGGCAATGATTAAGGAATTGCAGCGCAATGCCGCTTTCCGCAATCCTACCATGGCCGCTGCCCATTTGGTTGGCGCTCAGGCCGAAGCCATGCAAGCCGCTGCCGCCAATGAAGGACAAGGCGCTTTTATGGCCTTTGCCGGCATGAATATGGCCCAGGGCGCAGGCGGCAATGCTGCCAATTTATTTGCCATGGGGCAGCAGCAACAGCAGCAACAAGGCTATCCACAGCAACAAGGCTATCCGCCGCAGCAAGGTTATCAGCAACAGCCACCACAACAGCAATACCAGCAAGCTCCGCCTGCTGCTCCGGCGGCCCCTGCTCCGGCCGCGCCGGCAGCCGATACCTGGGCTTGCTCTTGCGGCAAGGCCGGTAATGCCGGCAAATTCTGCAATGAATGTGGCAGCCCTAAGCCTGCTGCCCCTCAAGGTTGGGCTTGCAGCTGTGGCGCCAGCAATCAAGGTAAGTTCTGCCCGCAATGCGGCTCTAAAAAACCGGCCGATGCTCCGCTTTATCGTTGCGATAAATGCGGTTGGCAGCCGGAAGATCCCAAAAATCCGCCTAAATTCTGCCCGGAATGCGGCGATATTTTCGACGAAAATGATGCTCAGTAAATAATATTCGGCATAGGTTTTAGCGCTTAACTGCTGCTAAAACCTATGCTCTTAGCTAGTTAGCCTGTTTAGCAGGCTACTAGTCAACTTGAAAGGAGGGCTTAGTTTGAACGATCCAATGTTAAAGTATCAATGCCCTGCTTGTGGGGCTCCTTTGGAATTTAGTCCGGAAAAGCAAATGCTGCTTTGTGCTTCTTGTGATAGCGAATTCCCGCAAGGCTTATTCAATCAACCTGATGCCGAGGCGCAAATGCAGGCGCAAGCTGCCGAAACCGGCACCAATATCGATTGGAATTTGGCAGGCTATGTTGATAATCAGCAAAATATGGGCGAGCAGGCCGGCTTTGTGTGTACTTCCTGCGGTGCCGAGGTTGTTTCTGATGGCAATACCGTTGCTACCGAGTGTATGTATTGCGGTAATCCGGTGGTAATGAGTGGTAATGTTAGCGGCATGGTTAAGCCGGATTATGTTTTGCCATTTAAAATCAATCGCGAGCAGGCACAGAATATGCTGCGCGATTTTTATAAAGGCAAGCCGCTTTTGCCAAGCAGTTTTACTTCCGGCAATCGCCTGCAAAAAATTAGCGGCCTTTATGTGCCGTTTTGGTTATTTACTTGTAGCGGTGATGGCCATATGAACTTTACGGCTACCAAGGTAAGGCGCTGGAGCGATAGCAATTATGATTATACCCAAACCAAAACTTATGATGTTTTTCGTGCCGGTAATGTGGCCTTTGATAATATCCCGGTTGATGCCTCCACCAAAATGGATGATAAATATATGGATGGCGTAGAGCCTTTTAATTATCAGGAAATTACCGAATTTAGCCCCATGTATATGGCCGGCTATTTTGCCGATAAATTTGATGTAAGTGTTCAAGAATGCTCCGAGCGAGCTTCTAATCGTGTAGAAGGTTCTTTAGAAGAGCTTTTAAAGGGCACGGTAAACGGCTATTCTACGGTTAGCAAAAATAGCAGTTTTATTAATATGCACGGCGAGGATGTTAAGTATGCCTTGCTGCCGATTTGGATGCTTAATACCAAATATAATGGCGAATTATATCAATTTGCCATCAATGGCCAAACAGGCCAGGTATCGGGCAAATTGCCGATTGATAATGGTAAGTTATGGTTATATCGCTTGGGTATTACAATTGCTTCGGCTATTCCTCTTTTCCTAATTGCGCAGGCTGTTTTATAGGCAGGTGGTAAATATGAAAACCAAATTATTGATGATGATAATCTTAGTAATCTTTGTTTTAAGCATGCCTTTTACGGCAATGGCTGCCGAAGAAAATTATTATGGCGGCGATTATGATTATGATGCTTATTATGATTACTATTATAATGATTATTATGGCGATTATACTACTTTTGCTTATGATAATGCCAACTATCAATATGTTTTCGATTTGGCTTTTGTAATGACCGAGGAAGAGCGTCTGGCCATTAATGAAGTATATAGCAGCCTTAGCGAAGAGCTAAACTATGGCTTTTTGGCCTTAACCCGTGATGTTGGCACGCCCTATGATAATTTAAGCTGGAGCGGTTATGCAGCCTATTTGTTTAATGATATCAATTTGGACGAAAGCTATGCCTCGGGGGTTTTGGTTGTATCCGATTGGATTGAAAATACGATTGCCATTTATCCTTATGGAGATTTGGAGTATTTATTGGATACCGATTTGGATTCAAGGGTATTTGATGCTATGGTCGACTTGGATAGTAATGCCGATTATGATGCTGCCTTTATCGCAGGCCTTTCGATTATCGAGGCCGAGATTAGCAATGCGCCCTTAGGCGATGATGATACTGCGTCTTTGCTCTCCGATACCATAGATATCGGCAGCAGTGATACGGTAGATGGCCGTCTTAGCAGCCATATTATTGATGAAGTAGGGCTTTTATCGGCCGATCAGCTAAGCCAATTAGAGGCCAAGGCGGCGCAGATTAGCAGCACTTATAATAGTGATATTAACTTAATTATCAGCGATAATTTGCAAGGCCAAAGCTTAGAAGCTTATATCGAGTTTCATGAGGCGGTTGATACGAGCGCAGATGGTGTAGTCTTTGGCCATAGCCCGGCCGGTCGCGAATTTTTTACAATTGGCCGAGGTTTTGGTTATACAGCCATCACATCGCAGGCCTTAGCACGTATTGATAAGGTAATTATTCCTTATTTGCAAGATGATGATTTTTACGGTGCCTATGCTGCCTATCTTGACGAAATTAGCATTTTTTATGAGGCAGCAGCCGCAGGCACACCTTATGATATTGATATAGAAAGTGAGGGAAGTTTGTATATGAGTATACTTATTGCTTTAATAGGCGGTATTATTATAGCCTTTTTAGTAACCGGCTCGATGAAGGCCAAAATGAATACGGCTGTTATCAAAAAACAGGCAGCCGATTATGTGCGTTCTGGATCTTTTCAGGTGCAGCAAAGTTATGACCGCTTTTTATACGAAAACACCACCCGTACCCGCAAGCAGGAAAGTAAAAGCAGCGGTGGCGGCAGTCGTGGTGGTCGTGGCGGCGGTAAATATTAAATAGTAGTTGAGAAAGGGGCTAATAATTATGGGCTTATTTGATAAAAAGGAATGTGATATTTGCGGCGAAAAGATTGGTCTTTTGGGAAATCGCAAATTAGAAGACGGTGATATGTGCAAAGATTGCGCTAAATTGCTCTCGCCTCTTTTTAGCGAGCGTAAAAGTTCCACCGTGGACGAGATTAAGAGCCAATTAGAATATCGCCGCCAAAACGAGCAGGCCTTAGCTGCTTTTCAGCCAACTCGTTCTTTGGGTAAAGATAATGAAATTAAAGTAGATGAGCGCAATAGCACATTTATTTATTGTCGTTATGATAATTGGCGTGAGCGCAATCCGGATATCATCAAGTTTAGCCAGGTATTGAGTGCCAATGTAGATGTGAGGGAGAGCAGGGAAGAGATTTATCGCCGCGAGCGTGATGGTGATGGTCGCAAGGAAAGCTTTAATCCGCCACGCTATAAAAATAATTATCAATTTTGGATCGATATCCAAATTGATAGCCCCTGGTTTGACGATATTAAATTCCGACTCGATGACAGCAATGAGGATATCGAGCGGGTAGGCGGTCCACGCTATGTCCGTTACCAGCAAATGGCCAATGAAATCTGCACCATTCTTAGCGGCCGTGGTCAGCAGCC
>CAYJBP010000107.1:0-7752 GCA_964368605.1 uncultured Peptococcaceae bacterium
TTTTCACAATAAAAAAAGAGAAACCTTTCAAAAACGAAAGGTTTCAACGATTAGGAGGTAGGGGGACTATATCATTAGGGTGTATCCTTTTTGCCGTTCGGTCAAGATTTGCAGTTCGCAGCCGGCGTCGAACAGTTTTGTTTTCACCCTCGACACCAAAATTCTAAGCGCATTATAATCGTCTGCCGCAGGGTAGCCCCACACTTTTTGATATAATTCGTCCCTATCTATCAGCTCGCCTTTTTTGTCGATAAGTAGCCACAAAAGCAGTAATTCTCTTTTGGTAAGCAGTAAATCCTTGCCCTCAAACCGTGCAATTCCGCTAACATTGTCAATTTGCAAATTGCCAAGAGTGCGCACGGTCGCCTGTTTGTGCTGTGGGCGAAGTCTTGCCTTAATCCTTGCTACAAGTACCTCTAAATCATAAGGCTTGGTCATATAATCATCACCGCCGACATTTAGCCCCTTAACAATATCACTGTTTTCGCCCATAGCGGTTAGAAATATTATAGGGGTATCTTGTTTTTCTTTTATCTGCCGACAAACTTCCAGACCATTGCCGTCGGGTAGGTCGATGTCAAGCACAATTAAGTCCACCGCCGCAGTCTGCAAGGCTTCCAGGCAGGCATTAACCGTTGTTACGCATAGGGCGGTGTAGCCCTCGCCGGCCAGTGCTTGCCTGTTGATATTGTTTAGATGTGGGTCGTCTTCTACCAGTAATATGTTTGCCATAGCCTTACTCCTTAGTTTTATTTGTCGGTATCGTGATTTTGAATACAGCACCTTGCCCTTTATCCGCTAAGAGGATAATATCGCCGCCATGAAGTTCGGCTATCTCCTTACAAATAGCAAGCCCCAAACCTTTGCTGCTGCCGGTGGTAAAGCCTTTGGCAAATATTTTCTCGGCATTTTCGCTCGGGATACCGCAGCCTGTATCACGCACATAAAGCGCCACCGTGTTACCATCATTTTCGCTTGCTACTTCAATGGTAAACTCGCCGTTTGCCATATGCTTATTGCTGTTCACAGAAAGGTTAATCATCATCTGCACCAGCATTTCCATATTGCCCAAAACGTACTGCTCGGTATCGCCTTTTATATAAAGTTTATTGCCCTTTTTCTCCAAAAGTCCTCGGCAGACCACAGCGGCATAGTGTAAAAACTCCGCTATCGATAGTTTGCTTAGCACCGCTTGGGCAATGGGTGTAGTGGGCATTTCCATCAGGCTTGACACAAGCTGGGCCAGCCTTGTCGCTTCAGAGGAAATAATTTTCAAGTTTTGCGTGGTTTCCATGCTTATTCCATCATTTTTAATCTGCTTATTGGTGAGCTGGGCATAGCCGCTCATAATGGCCAGTGGGGTTTTAATTTCATGCGCCATTTTGTGGAAAAAGTCGGTTTTCATATTATTGATGCTCTCAAGCATAGCGGCATTTTGGGCAATTTCTTTTTCCCTTATCTGCAAAAGGGCCAGTTCACGCTCGGTGCGCAAAAACTGCATCGTCAGGGCAATAGCACTGAAAAAGACAATCAGAATAGTGATATATGGCAGAATATAATATGAAACACCATGATAGGTAAAGGCTTCCATAAACCATACCGCCACCATCAATAGCGTGCTAAAACCGACAATCAAATTTTCCCGATGGGCAAATAATTTATCTTTATACCCTCGCCATAAAATATAGCCGGTAATACTTGGCAAAATGATGGTCATAATCACCCCGAAAACATAAACATACCTGGTGTAAATTATGGACGGTGTAAGTATATAGAAAACTGAAATCGCCGCAAAACCACCGAAAAAAACATATTTTGTCCATGCCGAAAGTTTAAGCTTTAGCACAGACAGCACATGAAGAATTAAAAAGAAGTAAAAGCCAAAGCGGGAAAGGTATTCAATCTTATGCAAAATATACCAGGAGAGATGAGGCAGCAATGTCATAATATCTTTACTGAAATATGCCGAATAGTGCAAAGCGGCACAAAAACAAGTGAGGGCAAACCACAGAAAACTAATTCGCTCGGTATAACTTAAAAACATACCGAGGAAGAAGATCGCAAAAGCTAACAGCACCCCCATAATAAGACCATTACTTAAAAATTCGGCGCGATTTCGCTCGATAATTACTTCCTGCTCGGCTAAGTAAATATCTTTAAAATAGCCATAGGTGTGATTATGGTAGGCAAGCTGTAAAACTATCTCGGTGCTATCCGTTTGGGGGGTGAAATAGACGGAATAGTAGTCGGTTTGGGGGGTAAATTCTGCTATGTCCCGGCTTACCACACCGATTTGTGAAAGTAATTCTCCGTTTACATAAAGATTTTGAGCATAGTCGGAGGATAGCCCGCTAATGCCATAGGTTTTACCTGCCGGCAAGTTGAGCTGGATGCGATAGGTGCCGTATTTGGCATTTTCATCCATGAGAATGGGCAGTTGGGCAGAAAAGTCCTGCGGCTCGTATAATTCGCCCGGATAAAAGTCGGCTATATTGGCATTTAGCAGTACATATTGACGGCTTAAATCGGTTTTTTCTATTTCGGACACAGTGAGAATAGCCACTGTACCGGGTTTTATGGCGATGATCAGCAGATAAAAAAGCGTGATTATTATGAAAAAGCAAATGGTGGTTGTTATGAAGGATTTGCTGCGAGGGCTATTTTGCCGGTTTTCTCGCTTTTCTTTGGGCATGTGTTTATCCTTTCGGTGAGTATTTTAACAATTAGACTTATTGGTGATTATATCATGCTATTTAATATATCACAATTTAAATTTGAAAAACGTAATTTGTTAGCTGATTTTATCAGATATAACTGATAAAATATTCCAAAAATCATTGTATAAAAGTTATAACTATGGTAATATACTAATAGTGAGGTGATTATCATGGTAAATCGAGATATATATTTAGCCCGTATCAAGCCATTTATCGACACAGAATTAATCAAGGTGCTAACAGGAATTCGCAGGAGCGGCAAATCGGTTATGCTGGAGCTTATTCAAGATGAGCTAGTCAGACGGGGAATTAGCAAAAACAATATCATAGCCTATAATTTTGAGGATATGAGCAATAGCCACCTGCTCAAGGCTGCTGATTTGCATGAGGAAGCAAGCCGCCAAATTGCCGACCTCGATGGCAAAGCCTATCTGTTTTTTGACGAAATCCAAGAAGTAAGCGCTTGGGAAAAGGCAATTAATTCGCTACGAGTAAAATTTGATTGCGATATTTACATTACCGGCTCAAATGCCAAGCTGCTATCGGGCGAGCTGGCCACTTATTTGTCGGGGCGCTATGTCGAGTTTGTGATTTACCCCTTTTCCTTTAAAGAATTTACCGATTTATATCAAAGCCGTTTTCCGGGCAGCAATTCAAGAGATATTTTCGCTCAATATTTGAGCTTGGGCGGTATGCCTTATCTGCATAATTTGCAATTTGCCGCAGAGCCAAGCAAGCTATATCTGGGGGATTTATACCATGCGCTGCTGCTAAAGAACGTGGTTAAGCGCAATAATATCCGCGATGTTGATTTGCTGGAGCGAATTATCGCTTATATCACTGTCAATATCGGCACAACTTTTTCGGCCACCAATATCTCAAAATATTTTAAAAACGAAGGCCGAACGGTAGCCCCCGAAACAATTCTCAACTATATCAAGGCCTGTGAAGCTGCCTTTTTATTCTATCGAGTTAAACGGGAGGATATTCAGGGCAAGAAAATTCTTAGCGTAAATGAAAAATATTATATTGCCGACCAAGGCCTGCGGGAAGCTGTTTTTGGCAATAATATGCAGGATATCAATCTGATATTTGAAAATATCGTATTTATGGAGTTGCTGCGACGCGGATATGAGGTGACCGTCGGCAAAATTAATGATAAGGAAATAGATTTTATCGCCCAAAAATCGGGAGAGAAAATTTATATTCAAGTAGCCTACCTGCTCGCCAGCCCTGAGACCATTGAACGAGAATTTAAAGCCCTGGAGCTGGTGGCCGATAATTATCCCAAATTTATTATTTCTTTTGATGACTTTGATTTGAGCAGAAATGGTATTATTCATAAAAATATCCGGGATTTTTTGCTGGAGGATTGAAGATGGTTTTTGATTTCAAAAAATCTTTTTCTTTGCTTATAGCTACGCAAAATTTGAATACTGCAAATAACAAAAATACAAATATAAACCTCTTGACTATCAGTCAACCATATGCTATCATAATCAACAAAACAGCGAGCTAAACCTGTGAATTTAAGTTCATGCCAACCTCAAATTTTGACCACATGAACAGCCACATTAAGCCTCGGAGCACCTGTAAACAATGCAAATAAGATGGCTAAATACTAAGCACAACCGAGCCAAAAGCCCTATAAACCGCCCAAAACACATCAAAAAAATTAAGACCTGGTGCTTTTAACAATGCAACAATCAATGTCAAGAACCGGTCATTGTATAGGCAATGTATCCACTGAGGGTTTTTGGGGAATTATTAAATCTGAAATGTATCAAATATATGAGATTTTAGATGAAAAATCACTGAAATTTGCAATAAAAGATTATATTAGATTTTATACAGAAGAACGATTGCAGGACAGATATAAAACTAAAACACCTAAGCAAGTTCGTGAGGAAGCTTTTTCATTAACTAATTTAATTGATTATCCAATTCCTGAAAATAAACGAATTTTACGCTACAAACAAAAATGGCATGCAAAAAGACCTGCATAAAGCGTTCGTGATGCTTTTATCAGGTCTTTGCCGATATTATTAGTAGCAAAAAAAGATATCATCAATTATGCAGGTTATTTTATCATATTAATCGTAAATGGCATCGCCAATATTTGACATTTTTTATAATAATGTGTATACTTTTATGGTAAAACCATTTAAATGGAGGGGATAGGGTATAATGAAAAAGACTGTTTTTCTCCGTATGGCATTAATTGCTTCAACTTTGGTATTACAAATAGCGTTTTGGGTTGCCTTAGTATATGTACTTGGCAGCTTCGTCGACTTATTGGTTATCATGTTGTTGGTTATAAACGTAGTTGTTACCCTTAATATAATAATAAGCGACACCTATACCGAAATAAAATTGCCCTGGATTATTATTTTAAATGGCCTGCCTTTAATTGGCGCGGTTGTTTATATTGTATATGGCAAACAGACTATCAGCAAAAAAAGAAAAGCTGTTCTGCAACAAATAGATATTGAGCAAGCCAAAGGTCTTGAAACTGTTAACAAGCCTAATCATGAGTTTTTTACCGAAAGCCAAAATGTAATGCGACAATCGGAATATATCAGGCGTGTTGCCAATGCTCCTGCTTACAATAATACCGAGATTGAGTATTTTCCTCTTGGCGAAGATAAGTGGCAGGCGATGCTAAAAGAGCTTAAAACTGCCGAAAAATTTATCTTTATGGAGTATTTTATTATCGAACAGGGTATAATGTGGAATGAGATTGAAAAGATTTTGCTCGAAAAGGCAAAACAAGGGGTTGATGTAAGGCTAATGTATGATGACTTAGGCTGCATTACTACCTTGCCTCTGGGCTTTGCCAAAAGATTGCGCGATAATAAGGTTGATTGCCGTCCCTTTAACAGATTTTCTAATCTTTTTAATGCAAATTTTAATAATCGTGATCATAGAAAAATCTGTGTTATAGACGGAAATATTGGCTTTGTGGGGGGCGTAAACCTTGCCGATGAATATATAAACCAAAAGCTTAAGTTCGGCCACTGGAAAGATACAGCAGTTTTATTAAAAGGCGAGGCTGTTTATAATCTAACCGTAATGTTCCTTTCCATGTGGAGCTCTATAACCGAAGAAGTAGAGGATTATACTAAATATGCACCTAGCCAAAAATATAAATCCGATGGCATTATTCAACCATACTCCGATACCCCTCTTGATGATGATGCCGTAGGCGAAAATGTATATATGGGCATGTTAAACTGTGCTAAAAAATATGTTTATATAACAACGCCCTATCTTATAATTTCAAGAGAAATGATGGTTTCATTAATGGCAGCGGCAAAGTCGGGTATTGATGTTCGCTTAATGTTGCCCGGTGTGCCTGATAAAAAAATGATTTTCTTTTTATCGCGTTCATACTATAATTCATTATTAAAGGCAGGGGTTAAAATTTATGAATACAGCCCGGGCTTTATGCATGCCAAGATGTTTGTTTGCGATGATGAAACTGCCGTAATCGGCACAATTAATATGGATTATCGAAGTTTAGCTTTGCATTATGAATGTGGCGCATTTATCTATAAATCCTCGGCTGTGCTGAAGATAAAAGATGACTTTTTAAAAACTCAAGAAAGCTCAAAAGAAATCACATTAGAAAATAACCCTTTTGCCGCAAAGTTGCCTTTTTTCCAAAAGCTTGTGCTGGGAGTTCTCCGTACATTTTCGCCATTATTATAGTTTTAGGAAAGCAATTTTTTTGCTGATGAAATATATATATAAACAACTTAATGGGGCTTAGTAGTAGCTAGGGCGATTTACCTCAATATCAAAAATTTTTTATTTCTTTTTCTTGGTAGTTATGTTACAATAAGAAAAGATCAGTTATTATAGGATTTGCACATTTCTGCATGTAAAAAATATTTTGGGAGGTAGTTTTATGAAAAAAAGCATGTTCAAAACAATTTTCTTAACAGCTCTAATAGTTTTACTGTTCAGTAGCCAAGCCTTTGCCGCCATGTACGAGGTTGAACCAAATGACGAGATAGATACTGCCACGCCGATTGAGCTAAATCAACCATATATTGGTGATTTTGATTATCCTAATCGTGACAGTGATCATGACCATTATGTTTTTACCCTTGACGAAACCGCCACAATTCAAATCGAAGTTCTGTACAAAGGCCAATTGCCACCCGGCATTACCGTAGTTGTAATTGATAATAGTAATCCTGTTTTTTCCGGCTGGGCAATTGACCAAGCATTATCTTATGATAATGTAACCAGCCCTTGGTATTCTAATAAAGCTACTTTAGAGCCGGGGGAATACACGCTATGGCTGGGCGCCAATTTATATACCAGCGAGGTTTTATCCTATCCTTATGATTATACCTTTACCGTAATCAAAGAAGGCGGCAGTGAACCACCTGTATTTGGCGAAATGAGGCCTTCTGCTTGGGCTGTGGATGAAGTGAACGAGGCCATAGAAGCCGGCTTGGTTAGCGACTATTTGCAAAGTGAGTATCAAAGCAATATTACTCGCGCCGAGTTTTGTTCTTTAATTGTGTCTATGATTCAAGAACGAAGATACCTTACAGAGGCGGATTTAATCGAAGTTTATGATATAGATTTAAGCGTGCAAAACTTTAGCGATGCCCCGGACGGCAGTTATATTGATGTTGATATAGCCTATAGCTTGGGCATAGTAAGCGGTTTTGCTGATGGTACATTTAAGCCGGATCATAGTATAACCCGCCAAGAAGCGGCAACCATGTTAAGAAATACCGCTGATTTATTCAACTTTCCCACCAATGACCAAAATTTACCTGATTTTAGCGATAAATCGAGTATTGGCTCTTGGGCAATACCCGGCGTTAATTTTGTAGCCAGCCATGGTATTATGGGCGGCGTTGGTGATAATATGTTTTCACCACAAACAACATATACCCGCGAACAATCAATAATAACCTCGCTAAGATTATTCCAAGCCCTGCTTTACGGCGGCTATTAAGGCGGCAGCGCCGCCGGGCGAGGTCGCGCTTTAAGCTTAGCTTAGGGCGCGATT
>CAYJBP010000108.1:0-3204 GCA_964368605.1 uncultured Peptococcaceae bacterium
TGCGTTTGCGCCCCCGATACCGAAGGCGGCTTAGATGTTTGGTGTACTGCTCAATCTATTCATGGTAATCGTCAGCTTTTGGGCTTGGTTACCGGCTTGCCTTTATCCAAAATTAATGTTAAAAAAATAGCCATCGGTGGTGCTTTTGGTTCCAGTATTCAAGTAAATACTGTTATTCCCATCTGCGCTTGCCTGGCTCTTAAAGCCGGCAAACCGGTTAAATTAGTTACCAGCCGCGAAGAAGACTTCTTCAGCCATCAAAAATATCCGGCTATCTTCGATGTTAAAATGGGCGTTACCAAGGATGGCGAAATTACCGCCGCCCATGTTAATGCTTTAGTCGATTTTGGTGCTCACCAAATCCAGCCCAAAGCCTGGCTTGGTTGTACCGCCGGTTGGTTTGCTTCCTTATATAAATATAATGGCAATATCCGTTTTGACGGTACTGCCGTTTATACCAATAAAACCCCTTGCTGCGCCATGCAAGGCTATGGTAATCCCCAAATTAACTTTGCTATCGAAAGCATGATCGACATTATCGCCGAGGAAATGGGCTTTGATGCCGTTGATTTACGTTTGCAAAATTATCGTGGTGTGGGCGAAGAGTTTTGGGGCCAGGGCCCTACCATTCGTTCGATTATCAAAAGCTGCGGCGTAGAAGAATCGCTGGTTAAAGGCCGCGAGATTATGGATTGGGCCAAGCGTGGTAAGCCTGAGGAAAAAGATGGCATTATCCGTCGTGGCCAAGGTGTGGCTCGTGGTTTCCATACCTCCGGTACAGCCGGCCCCTCGAAGGCCGAAGGCGAAGTTATCGACTTTTCCTCCAGCATGATCAAGATTAATGAAGATGGCTCGGTAGACGTAGTTACCCCGGTTGTCGATCATGGCGGCGGTACTTGGGATGGCCTAATTAAAATTTGCGCCGAAGTACTACAAGTACCTACCTCGATGGTTGGCTTATCTCCTGCCGAAACCAAAAATACCGGCTATGATGTTTGTACCCATGCTACCCGTGGTATTTACTGCGGTGGTGCTGCGGTTTTCCATGTTGCCACCAAAGTTAAAGAAAAGCTTTTGGAAATGGCCGGCCGCATGATGGAAGAACATCCCTATCAATTAGAATTAATCCGTGATGATGAATTAGGCCAAGGCGTAGTTTATGCCAAGCATTATCATCAAAAGCGGATGACTTTGGCCGAAATTGCCAAGCTTGCCCAAATCAATAGCTGGGGCACTATGATGCATGCCGAAAGCTTTAGGCAGCGTAATTGCCCGCCTTGCTTTACCACCCACTTTGTAGAGGTTGATGTAAATACCCGCACCGGCGAGGTTACCATCCCCAAAGTATTGCTTTATGGTGATTGCGGCGTTGCCCTTAATCCCGATTTGATGGCCGGCCAGTTAATCGGTTCTTTTAACCGCGGCTTAGGCTATACAATTTACGAGGATTTGCCCTTTGACGAAAAAGCCGGCATGCCTACCTGCCGTGGCCTTTTAGTTGATTATAAAATGCCCACCGCCGTAGAAATGCCCAAGGCCGAAAATGTTATCGTGCGCTTATCCGATACCTATGAGCCTTCCGGCCCCTTTGGCGCCAAAGGCATCGGCGAGGCCGCTTTGGCTTCGGTACAAGCCGCTATTACCAATGCTATTTACAATGCCGTCGGCATTCGCTTTAATAAATTACCGGTAACCCCGGAAGTTTTACTTAAAGCCATGCAGGAAAAAGGCATAGCTTCTAAATAAGGGGGAATAATTGATGAATACAAGAATACTTGCAGCCGAATATGAATATTTAGCCCCTACAACCTTGCAAGAAGCCTTAACCGTTTTAGCGGAAAAGGAGCAGGTAAAAGTATTGGCCGGCGGCACAGATTTAATAGTAAAGCTTAAAGATGATGCCATTAAAGATATGGCTTATATGCTCGATATCAAGCGCATCGACGAATTAAACTTTCTTTGCTTTAAAGATGATGTTTTGCATATTGGCGCTTTAGCCAAGTTAAGCCATATCGAAAAGCATCCGATCATAATCGAAAAATACCCGGCCTTGGCCGAAGCCATCCAGCTTATGGCTTCGATCTCGGTACGTAATATGGGCACTATGGTTGGCAATATCTGCAATGCCTCGCCGGTTGCCGATTCGGTAATCCCGGCCATTGTTTATCAAGCCACCATCGTTTTAGAAAGCCTAAAAGGCAAGCGCGAAATGCCTTTGGTCGATTTCTTTGTGGGCCCCGGCATTAGCAAAATCGAAAAAGGCGAGCTTTTAACCGGCATTAAAATCCCCTGCCCTAAACAAGGTAGCGGTTCGGCTTTCTTAAAGAAAACCCGCGTGCGTCCGGATATTTCCAAGCTAAGTATTGCCGCTACTGTCGAATTAGATGGCGATACAGTTAGCGCTTGCCGCATTGCCATGGCTGCCATTGCCGCCACCCCGGCCTATTTAAAAGCTGTTGGCGATAGCATGGTTGGCCAAAAATTAAGTGCCGATTTGATTGCCCAAACCGCTGCCCTTGCAGCTAAAAGCATTAAACCTATCGATGATAATCGCACCACGGCCGAATACCGTATTCATATTGCCGAGGTTATGACCGCCGATGTACTGATCGAAGCCGCAAAAAGAGCAGGAGGTGCGCTATAATGTCTAAACATGCGATTTGCTTAAAAATTAATGGCGTGGAGCATGATATGGTTGTTAGTAGCAATGAATTATTGCTAAATGTGCTGCGCGATAAATTATTCCTTACCGGTTCTAAATACGGCTGCGGCATTGCCGAATGTGGCGCTTGCACCGTTTTAGTCGGCAAGGAAAGTTATATGGCCTGCATGGTGCCGGCCGTTGCCGCCGATGGCTGGGATATTACCACCGTTGAAGGCTTGGCCAAAGGCGAGCAGCTAAACCCGGTTCAGCAATCCTTTATCGATAATGCTGCTATCCAATGCGGCTTTTGCGTACCCGGCATGATTGTTACCTCCACCGCCCTTTTGATGGAAAATACCAATCCCGACGAGGATTATGTTAAGGATTATTTACGTGGTAACTTCTGCCGCTGCACCGGCTATGTGGCTATGGTTCAATCTGTACTTGATGCCGCTAAAAAATGGCCTGCTTGGGAAGAAAACCTTTAAGACCTTGGGGCTTAACCCCTGAGCTAGAGCCAAAATCTCCGATTTTGAGCTATAGCTACGTGCATTAGCTGC